>JAEWRS010000488.1 GCA_023398855.1 Bacillota bacterium | reverse complement strand
TGGAAACCGTCAGTGAAATCGCGGGATTCAACCCTAGTTATTTTAGTTCCCTGTTTAAAAAAGAAACCGGAAAGAATTTTTTGGAATTTTTATCGGAGGTGCGCATGGAACAGGCAAAGAGCCTGTTAAAGGAAACAAATTTAAGTGTGGCAGCCATTTGTGAGGAAGTGGGCTACAGCGATGTAAAGTACTTTACAAAAAATTTCACAAAATTTTCCGGATTAAAGCCAAATGAATACCGGAAGCTTTATTCCTGACGGAAAGGAGACGGATTATGAGAGAAAAATTTCGGTTTCTGTCTGTCAGAGCATTGCTTCTTTTGTCAGGCCTTTTTGTGGGATTTCTGCTTTTATTAGGGTATACCCTGTACATAACCATGGGCACTGCGGATCAAATGTGGATTTTTATGGCTTCAGCTCTTTGGATCATTCTGTCTTTTTATGGAGGCTATCGTGGTATCTACAAGCCCTTGGAGGAAACCAAACGGGTGGAACGGCAGTTTGCATCAGGCAGTGTTTTAAATGATTTATTTAAAATCCGATATCCTTACGATTTAGAATCAGAACAGGTGAACCAAAGATTCTTAGAAATGCTTGGAACCAGAGAACTGATCAATGTATCAAAAAAACAGGCAGAATACCTTGCCCTGCAAAACCAGATCAATCCTCATTTCTTGTACAATACCCTGGAGGGAATCCGCAGTGAGGCCCTGACCCTGGGAGTTGACAGTATAGCAGAAATGACGGAAGCTCTTGCCACCTTTTTCCGCTATACCATTTCCAATGTGGAGCATTTGGTGAACTTAGAAGATGAGCTTGCCAATATTGAAAATTATTATTATATCCAGCAGTTCCGTTTCGGGAAAAAACTGCAGTTAAGCATCCAGTATGCCTTTTCAGAAGAATTGGATGAAATGGAAATTTTGCAGTACCACCTGCCAAAGCTGACCCTGCAGCCTGTGGTTGAAAACTCAATTTACCATGGGATCGAACGAAAAATAGGAGAAGGTCATCTGATCATTAAAATCTCGGTGACGGATTCCCGTTTGATCATCAAGGTTTCTGATGATGGTCTTGGTATGGAGGCGGAACGTGTAAAAATGCTGAACGAAAAGCTGAAAAGCCTTTCCTTAGATGATGTAAATCCTGATACAGACCGAAAGGGCGGCATTGCTATTCAAAACGTGAACAACAGGATCAAGCTGCTTTTTGGAGAAGAATATGGCATCCACGTTTACAGTCAGGTGGAGGCAGGGACAGATGTGGAGATATCCCTTCCCCTTGTTAAAGATTGATGGACAGAGAGGTGATAAGATGAGAAAAGAAATTCTCCGGCTGAATCATGTTACCCTGAAAGAAAACGGGGAGTATTATCTGGATAATCTGGATTTTTATATTCTCCAGGGAGAAATTATGGGACTCATCATTTCTGATGCAAAAGGCTGTACCCAGCTGATCCGCCTCATCTGCCATAACGTTCCCATTAATTTTGGCGGAGTTTATTATGAAGGAAACCGTGTGAACCATTATTCCCATTCAGATTTCACGGACAACCGGGTCTATGTGATTGAGGAAAGGGGAAGGCTTATTGACAGTCTGACCATATCTGATAACTTATTTGTCATGCGAAAGGGGTTTAAAAAGTATATCATTAACAGCAGAGTACTGGATAACCAGGTGGAACTATTGATGGGCTCCCTGGGGATTACTATTGACCCTAAGCGCCGGGTATCCACCTTAAATGCTTTTGAACGTTGTGTAACGGAGCTTTTAAAGGCTATTCTGGCTGGATGCCAATTCATCATTCTGGACCGCATCAGCAACTTTTTGAGCCAGATGGAACTTAAGCTGTTTCAGGACATTATCAGGGAGCAGGCTAAGCGTGGGACCGCTTTTCTTTATATGGGAAACCACCACCAGGAGGTGTTCCAGATTGCAGACCGTGCAGCTCTTTTTCATCAAGGGTCCATATGGAAGGTGTTCGAAAAGGAAGAAATGGTGGAAACGGCTCTTCAGCCCTATACCATATCTTTTGACTTATCCGGCAGTCAGATCAGAGAACCAAAGGAAGAGGCGGTACTTAAACTGGAGGGTGTGCATTTAAACGGGAAAGAACTGGTCGGTTTTTCTATTAGAAAAGGGGAATGTCTGATGATTCTGGACACGGATAACCAGACCTGGGAACCTTTGGTTGAAGTTCTTTCTGGCAGCAGGGGAATCAGTGGAGGCAGAATCTGTCTGGGAGAAAGGCTTTTTAAAGGAGAGGAGCCGGTGGATTTTTTTAAGGAAGGGGTAGCTGTTATCCCCGATGATCCGGCAGAGACTTTCCTGTTTCGGGATATGAGCTACATGGAAAACCTGACCTTTCTTTTGGACAGAAAAGTCAGATTCGGGAATATAAGGCGCAGTCATCTGCGCAGTGTACGGAACGAATATAGGAAGAAAACCGGCCCATGTATTGATGTGTTGAAGATTGACCAGTTAAGTATTCAGGAAAAATACGGGCTGGCCTATTACCGGATCCATCTGCTACATCCCAAAGTTGTTGTGTGTGTCCAGCCTTTGGCAAAGGGAGATATGTATTTAAGGCGTTATGTGCTTGATCTGATCCAGGAACTGAAAAACAGCGGGATATCAGTGCTTATTCTTACCAGCAACCTGGCTGATAACATGGATGTGTCTGACCGGATGATCATCCTCCAGGATGGAAAGGCAGCAGTGGAATACACAAAGGAGGAGTTTTATAAAGTAGGCTGGTGACGAAATAAAAAAACAGGCAGCTTGTATGCCTGTTTTTTTGTGAAAAGGATTGCCAAAGATTGCCCCCCTTAAACAAAAGAATCTCCCCTTCTTTCCCGTTGCTTCCAATGCTATACTGGTTACAGAGTTTTAAGCGGTTAAATTGTGACGAATTTTGAGAGAAGTATGAGGGTGAAAGTTATGCAGGAAGATATTGTGCGGATGCAGAATATTACAAAGACATTCCCTGGTGTAAAAGCGCTTGACGATGTTTCCTTTTATCTAAAATCAGGAGAAGTTATGGCATTGTTAGGTGAAAATGGAGCAGGAAAGTCAACGCTTGTAAAAATATTAAGTGGTGTTTACCAAAGGGATGGAGGGACCATAGAGGTGTTCCATGATCCCATCAGGGAAATGACCACCCAAAGGGCAAAGGAACTGGGAATTGCGATTATTCATCAGGAACTGAATATGTGCCAGCACCTGACTGTAGCAGAAAATATTTTTCTGGGGCGGGAGCGGACAAAAAGGCTGGTGCTTTCTGAGAAAGAGATGAACAAGGCAGCCGCCGAGATTTTAAGCCGTATGAATATTGAATTAGATCCTGAGGAGCTGGTAGGAAATTTAGCGGTGTCCAAGCAGCAAATGGTGGAGATTGCCAAGGCCCTTTCCATGAATGCCAGGATATTGATCATGGATGAGCCCACATCAGCCCTGACATCAAAGGAGATCAATGATCTGTTTACCATTATCAGGAAGCTTAAAGAGGAAGGCTGTGGAATTGTATACATATCACACCGGCTGGAAGAACTGAAGCATATTGTGGACCGGGTTACTGTTATGAGAGACGGCAGATTTATTACCTCCATGGATTTTGACCAGAACCGGATGGAAGAGATCATCTCTCATATGGTGGGGCGTGAAATAAAGCAGAAATTCCCCAGGGTCACCTGTCAAAAAGGGAAGAAGATCCTGGAGGTGCGTCATCTGAATGCAGGACACCTGGTGAGAGATATCAGTCTGGAACTTCACGAAGGCGAAATAGTGGGCATTGCCGGATTAATGGGTGCAGGAAGAACGGAGACAACCAGGGCCATATTCGGAGCAGATCCAAAGGAATCAGGACAGATTATTCTGGATGGAAAAGAAGTTTCCATTTTAAATGTGGAGGATTCTATAAAAGCGGGTATTGTATTAGCTCCTGAGGACAGAAAAAAGGATGGCCTCTGTACAAAACTCAGTATAAGGGATAATATTGCTCTTCCCAATCTGGATATTTTATGTGGAAAGCTGGGGATCGTGAACAGGAAAAAAGAAAGGGAAATGACGGATAAAGCTGTGGTTTCCTTAAAAATCAAACTGCCTAACGCGGAGGTGGATGCCGGAAGCTTATCTGGCGGGAACCAGCAAAAGGTGGTGGTAGGTAAATGGCTGGCAAGAAACTCGCGGGTAGTGATTTTTGATGAACCGACCAGAGGCATAGATGTGGCCGCAAAGGTAGAGATCTATAACCTGATGAATGAATTAAAGCAAAAGGGAATCGGTGTTTTATTCGTTTCGTCGGAAATGCCGGAGGTCCTTGGCATCAGCGACCGGATCATTGTCATGTGTGACGGGAAGATTACAGGAGAAATGATGACAGCTGAGGCAACGCAGGATCTGATTCTTAAGCATGCAACTCAGTTTGAAAGTAAGATCAGCTAAGAAAAGGGCAAGGAGAGGTAACATGAATAGTAAAAGACAGAGTTGGTATATAAGGCTGTTCGCCGTTCGCGGGATGGGGCAGGTAGTCACAGTAAGTATTGGACTTATTGTCATGTGTATTGTATTTGGCGTTATTAACCCTACTTTTTTTTCCGGGAAAAACGTTGCTAATCTTTTACGCCAGATTGCCCCGATTTTGTTAATCGGCATCGGCCAGTCCTATGTATTGATTACAGGCAACATTGATTTATCCATTGGTTCTGTAGTGGGAATGAGCTGCATGATATCTGCCACCATGATGACAAAGGGAATGAATCCATGGGCAGCGGTAATTCTCACACTCATGTGCTGTCTGATCGTAGGTGTTGTTAACGGACTGCTGGTAGCAAAATGCAAGCTTCCTCCTTTTATCGCGACTCTGGGCACCATGACAATCGCAAGAGGCATTGCCCAGATCGTCAATAATAACTATAATACGGATGCCATCGGAGACAGGGCAAAGGGGTTTCGGGATTTCTTTTATTACGGAAAGGTTGCCGGGGTATATAATACGGTGATCATATCCATTGTTTTATGGCTGATATTTAATTTCCTGTTGAGCAAAACCAGAACTGGCCGGCACATTTATGCAATTGGAAGTAACATAGAAGCTTCTAAGCTATCTGGAGTAAATATCGTATCAACCACCACAAAAGCTTTCCTGGTCAGCTCCTTTTGCTCCTGTATCGTGGGACTTGTGATTTGTGCAACCAGCGGCATGGGTACCATGGATGCTGGCAATGCCTATGAAATGTATGCTGTGGCTGCTTCCGTAATCGGTGGGGTTTCCACTTTGGGAGGACAGGGAATTCTCATTGGAACTGTGATTGGTGCGGCTATCTGGGGAGTACTCCAAAACGGACTTCAGTTTGCAGGGGCCCCGGTTGCCATCAGGAATATTGTCATTGGAGCGATCGTAGTGATTTCTGTTTTAATCGATGTGATTGTTAGAAGCGGTAAGCTGGGAAAGAAAAATAAGCAAGAATTGTAATCAAGGTATTGGAGCCTGAGGCTTTAATATAGGTATTTTTAATAATCCAAATTAAGGAGGAAAAGGTTTATGAAACGGAAGGTATTGGCGGCTGTTCTTTCTATTGGTATGATTGCATCCATGTGTGCAGGCTGCAGCAGCGGGCAGAAGGGGTCCGCAGCAACGACTGGTGCACCAACAGCAGCAGCGACTGAGGCAGCAACAACAACAGCAGGAGAAACAAAAAAAGAGGCAGCTTCTGGTGGTGGCTCGTACAAGGTTTACTTAATCACCATGGATCAGATGGATCAGCACTGGGTAAACGTAGATGCAGGCGCTCAGAAAGCAGTAAAGGAGCTTGGGAATGTAGATTATAAATGGCTTGCTCCTGATGTGAAGGATGATGCAAAGCAGATTGAATGCATTAACAACGCAGTGGCAGGCGGCGCTCAGGCCATATTGCTGGCAGCTAACGGCCCTGATGCAGTTACGGCATCCTTGCAGGAAGCTATTGATGCAGGTGTGAAGGTTGTATATGTAGACTCCGCAGCATCCTTGCCGGCCATTCAGACACTTGCAACGGATAATAAGGCCGCAGGAAAAACAGCAGGAGAAGAAATGATCAAGGCCTTAAAAGGCAAAGGAATTGAATCCGGTAAGATCGGTATTGTGAATGTTAATGCAGCGACAGCATCCACAGTGGCCAGGGAAGCAGGCTTCCGCTCTGCATTTGAGGGATCAAAGTTTGAAATTCTGGAAACTCAGTATGGTGAAGGTGATGCGGCAAAATCAAAGGATATTGCGGCTAACTATATCACTCAGGGCTGTGTAGGGATCTTTGGTGCCAATGAAGGCTCTACTGTTGGAGCAGGCAATGCTATTCAGGAAGCTGGCGAGACCGTCATTGGAGTTGGATTTGATAAATCTGACATGATTATCCAGCTGATCAAAGAGGGCTATCTTCTGGCAACCATGGCTCAGAACCCTGATGTAATGGGTTATGAGGGAGTGAAGACAGCGGTTAAGGCGTTGGAAGGCAAGGACACTGGTGATAAGAATGTAGATACAGGAGTTTCTGTTCTTACCAAAGACACGATAAAATAATTTGCGGTTAAGCGCAAAGAACGATTTCATAACAGGAATAGAGCAGGGCCGGCATCACGGTTCCTGCTCTGTTGTAGTATACCACGAAAAAAGAAGGACTGAGGTATTACAATGCATGTAGTAGGGTTTGATATTGGAGGTACAAAGTGTGCAGTGCTGCTTTGCAGCTTAGAGGGAGAATCGGTTGTGTGGAATGACCGGGTGGAGCTGCAGACGACGCCGGACTGGAAGGGAGTTTTAGATGCCTTATGCAGTCATGCTGAGCAGATGCTTAAGAATCACAGGATAAACCGGAAAGACTGCCGGATCGGGATTTCCTGTGGAGGACCCTTAAGTCCTGACCGTAAAATTATCTGTTCCCCGCCCAACCTTCCTGGATGGGTTTCTGTTCCTGTTGTCGGCTATCTGTCTGAAAAGCTCCAAATGCCTGCCGGAATGTTAAATGATGCAGATGCCTGCGCTCTTGCTGAGTGGAAATATGGGGCTGGAAGGGGATCTCTTCATATGATATTTCTTACCTTTGGTACCGGTTTGGGGGCAGGACTCATTCTAAACGGACGCCTATATACGGGGGCATGCGGCATGGCAGGAGAGATTGGTCATGTCCGCCTTAAGGAGAATGGACCGGTGGGATACGGAAAGGCAGGAAGCCTGGAAGGCTTTTGCAGCGGTGGCGGGATCCGTCAGATGGCTGTAAAAAAAGCTGAGCAGATGGAAATCCAGGGAAAAAGAGCCTCATTCCAGACGGGGATCATGGAAGCGATGAAAGCAAAGGATGTGGCAGATGCGGCAAAAGCAGGTCATGAGGATGCAGTGGAAATACTTAGAGAGTCCGGAACATATTTTGGCAAAGGGCTGTCCATACTGATTGATATCCTGAATCCGGAAGTAATTGTGGCTGGAAGCATATATGCCAGAAGTCATGAATTTCTGGAAACAGCCATGTGGGAAGAGATTCATAAGGAGGCACTTGCATCATCCGCCGCAGCCTGCAGGGTTGTACCCGCCCAGCTGGGAGAAAAGATAGGAGATTATGGAGCTGTTATGGCTGCTGTCTATGAATAATGGAGATATGAGATGTTTTTTGAAAAAGAACGGTGACAACAGATGCGGAACGTGGTAAAATATCCTTTACGTTACATGAATAAAGTGGCAAATTTATAGCAGAGGATGGAAATAAATGGAAACTGACATGACCAGAGGCAATCCGCTTCCAATCATAATAAAATTTACGCTTCCGCTTATGATGGGAAATATCTTTCAGCAGCTTTATAACATGGCAGATACGATTATTGTAGGCCGTTTTGTAGGGCCGGATGCACTGGCAGCTGTTGGCTCCACTGGTACCGTTATGTTTCTGATCATTGGATTTTCCCAGGGGATGAGCACTGGATTTACGGTTCTTACCAGCCAGAGATTTGGAGCAGGAGATGGAGAAGGGGCAAAACGTTCCGTAGCTAATGGGATCATATTGTCATCGTTTGTTATTGCAGTGATGACGGTATTAAGCCGGATATTTATGAAAGCTCTTTTATTGGCCATGAATACTCCTGAAAATATTTTTGAGGATGCATACACATATATCTCTATTATCTGCATGGGAATTGTTACAAATGTATTTTACAATCTGTTTTCATCTTATCTCCGTTCAGTTGGAAACAGCAGGATCCCTCTTATGTTTCTGATGTTTTCGGCATGTTTAAATGTAGTGCTGGATCTTATTTTTATTATTAATTTTAAAATGGGAGTGGCAGGAGCAGCATGGGCTACCAACCTTTCACAGGGAATATCAGCAGTTTTTTGTTTTACTTATATTTATAAAAAGGTGCCGGTCTTAACTCCAAAGAGGATGCACTGGAGGCTCAACGGGGCAGATACAAGACGGCAGCTTTCTGTGGGTATCCCAATGGCTCTTCAGTTTGGAATTACGGCTTCAGGAACCATTATCATGCAGTCGGCAGTAAATCTATTCGGTTCCGTTGCAGTGGCTGCCTATACGGCCGCCAATAAGTTCCAGGGAATGGTTCTTCAGGGAATGGTGGCCATGGGACAGACTATGGCAACGTATTCCGGACAGAATTACGGAAAAGGAGATATAAAGAGGATACGCCACGGCGTCAGGCTTGTCCTGGGGACAGAGATTATTTACTCAGCTCTTTCTTCTGTCATTGTCTGCCTGATCCTGCCCCATGCATTGAAGCTGTTTTTCTCAGGAGATGTGGATATAACAGAAATGCTTCCCTGGGCCAAGACTTATATTTACCTGTGTGCCATTTTTTATATTCCGTTGGGAATGATTTTTATATTCAGAAATACGATGCAGGGGTGTGGCTATGGTTTTCTTCCTATGCTGGGAGGAGTAGTGGAGCTTGCGGCAAGGTTGATTACCGCGGCACTGGCTATCCGGTTATTAAGCTATCCCTTGGCCAGTGCATGTGATCCGGCCGCCTGGGTCAGCGCTGGAGTGTTTACGGCAATCTCTTATGTTTGTATAATAAAAAAGGTTGAGAAAAACAAAGAAAACAGGACTTCTGCGTGATCTTTTAAATTTCTTATTTTATTATTGATTTATATAATAATATTTAGTATATTATGTAATAGATTATCTTAGGCGGTATACGAAAGGAGAATCATGATGATTAAAGTAGCTGTAGACGCTATGGGCGGTGACTATGCACCAATAGAAATGGTTGCCGGGGCTGTAGAGGCTGTTAATGCGAATAAGGAAATTCAGGTTCTCTTAGTAGGGCAGGAGCATATTGTATCGGCAGAACTGAAAAAGTATTCATATCAAAAGGAACAGATACAGGTTGTGAATGCGTCAGAGGTAATCGGAACGGAAGAACCTCCGGTAAACGCTATACGAAAAAAGAAAGATTCTTCCATTGTAGTGGGAATGAATCTGCTGAAGCAAAAGGAGGCGGATGCGTTTGTATCTGCCGGCAGTTCAGGTGCTGTATTGGTTGGCGGGCAGGTGATTGTCGGACGGATAAAAGGGGTGGAACGACCACCGCTGGCTCCGCTTATTCCTACGGAAAAAGGTGTTTCCCTGCTGATTGACTGTGGAGCCAATGTGGATGCAAGAGCGTCCCATCTGGTACAGTTTGCCAGAATGGGGTCCCTATACATGGAGTACGTAGTTGGAGTGAAGAATCCAAGAGTAGCTATCGTCAATATCGGCGCAGAGGAGGAAAAGGGAAATGCACTTGTGAAAGAGACATTTCCACTGTTAAAGGAGTGTAAGGATATTCATTTTATCGGAAGTATTGAAGCCAGAGAGATTCCCCATGGCGGAGCAGATGTCATTGTTTGTGAGGCATTTGTAGGTAATGTAATCCTGAAGCTTTACGAAGGAGTAGGCGCAACCTTAATAAACAAGGTGAAAAGCGGTATGATGGGAAGTTTAAGGAGCAAAATCGGAGCTCTGCTTGTAAAGCCAGCTTTG
>JAEWRS010000457.1 GCA_023398855.1 Bacillota bacterium | reverse complement strand
CCGGAAAGAACGGGTTCACAAATATTACTACCAGGAGGAACTTTTATGATTCAAGTGGAACACATGAACAAGACCTTTAAGGTCGCAAGAAGAAGTGCCGGCTTTTCGAAAGCAGTCTGGGCCCTTTTTCACAAAGAAGTGGACACCATCCAAGCCCTCTTTGATATCTCTTTTACCATAGGAGACGGAGAGATGGTAGGCTATATTGGCCCCAATGGCGCAGGGAAAAGCTCCACCATCAAAATTCTAAGCGGAATCCTCACACCAGATAGCGGCACCTGCCTGATCAATGGCCGGGTCCCCTGGAAGGAACGAAAGGCACATGTAAAGGATATTGGCGTTGTCTTCGGTCAGCGTACCCAGTTATGGTGGGATGTCCCCATTCTGGATTCCTTTGAACTGCTCCGCGACATCTACGAAATCCCCACACACCAATACCAGGAAACCCTGGACGAGCTGTCAGAGCTTTTGTCCCTGGGAGAGCTTTTGCGCACACCAGCCAGGAGCTTGTCCTTAGGACAGCGGATGCGGTGCGAGATCGCTGCTTCCCTTCTCCACAGACCAAAGATCCTGTTTCTGGACGAACCAACCATTGGCCTGGATGCAGTTTCCAAGCTTGCAGTCCGGGACTTCATCCGAAAGCAGAACCAAAAGCATAAAACCACGGTCCTTCTAACCACCCATGATATGCAGGACATTGATGCTCTGGCAGACAGGATCCTCCTGATCGGAAAAGGAAGGCTGCTTTTAGACGGCACTCTTTCGGATTTAAAATCCCACCGCCCTAGGGAAGATGCCACACTGGATGAAATCATTGCCACCCTTTACCGGGACTACCGGATATAGGAGGAAAAGCCATGAAAAAATACTGGTCTTTTTTCCGCATCCGTTTTATCAAGGGGCTTCAATACCGTGCGGCAGCTCTTTCCGGCATGGTCACCCAGTTTGTATGGGGAGCCTTGGAGATTCTTTTATTCCGGGCATTTTATGAGGCTGCTCCTGATAGCTTTCCCATGGAATTTCAGGCACTTTCCTCCTACGTATGGCTTCAGCAAGCCTTTCTGGCCCTTTATATGGTCTGGTTTTGGGAGTCTGAGCTGTTTGATTCCATTACAACAGGAAACGTGGCCTACGAACTATGCCGCCCTGTCCGCCTTTACAACATGTGGTTTACCAGAGGCATGGCTGTCCGCCTTTCCAAAGCAGTCCTTCGTTGCATGCCCATCTTGCTCTTTGCCTGGTTTCTGCCTGCTCCTTACGGACTTGCCCTTCCAGGAAGCTTTGATACATGGTTTTTCACCCTTTTGTCCATGACCCTGGGGTTTCTTTTTGTGGTTGCCTTTGGCATGATCGTGTATATGTCTGTTTTTTATACCATTTCCTCCCAGGGCATCAAACTGATCGTTACCTCTCTTTCCGAGTTTTTAAGCGGCTCGGTCATCCCTCTTCCGTTTTTACCTGACGGAATCAGGAAAATTGTGTACCTCCTGCCCTTTGCCTCCGCTCAGAATGTCCCATATCGTATATTTGGCGGGGATTTAAAAGGACATGATATGTATGTAAGTCTTTTAGGGCAGGTGTTCTGGCTGGCAATTTTTTTCATCATTGGACGGATCCTGGAACGCAATGCCATAAAACACGTTGTAATCCAGGGCGGTTGAAAGGAGGCCTGTCATGAATTCTATCCAGTTATATGAAAAATATCTGCTCATCCATTTAAAGAGCATGATGCAGCATAAAATTTCTTTCTTTTTAACTATCCTGGGACAGTTTTTAATATCATTTAACATTTTTCTGGGAGTCTTCTTTATGATGGACCGTTTTAAAGAAGTAAAGGGATTTTCTTATGAGGAGGTTCTCCTTTGTTTTTCCATTACACTTATGGCTTTTACGATAGCTGAAACCATATTCCGAAGCCTGGACACCTTTGAGACCATAATAGGCAACGGAGAATTTGACCGAATCCTTTTAAAACCCAGGAACAGTCTTTTTTTGCTTCTGTGCAGCAAAATCGAAATAACCAGGATCGGACGGCTATTACAGGCCGTGGTTATGCTGGTATACGGACTGAGATTCAGCTCTATTGACTGGAATCCTGTCCGGGTACTTACTGTTTTACTCATGATCACAGGTGGTGTTGCAGTATTTGCAGCCATTTATTTAATTTTTGCTTCCATATGCTTTTTTACCCTGGAAGGTCTGGAATTCATGAATGTATTTACAGACGGGGCCAGAGAGTATGGAAAATATCCCATCGGTATTTATGGTAAAACTCTTTTAACAATCTGTACCTACCTGGTTCCCTTTGCCCTGTTTCAGTATTATCCCTTTTTGTATCTCACGGGAAGAACATTAAACCCCTGGTTCAGCCTGCTTCCTCTGGCCGCCTGTTTCTTTCTGGTTCCTGCCGGACTTTTATGGAGCTATGGACTGTCCCATTATCAGTCAACCGGGTCTTAAACCATATGAAGAAACCGGAGAGCAAAAGGAATCTTTTGATTCCACCGCTCTCCGGTCATAGACCAGCTTTCCAATCAGATACTCTTTCCGGAAGTATCCACAGCGCTGGACACTTCCGGATGCAGTCTGATCTCTGCTTCTCTTTTTTTAATTACCCGTTCAAAGGTTAATAATGTCACAGTCAGCGACACTACAACGCTGACGAAATCCGAAACCGGCTCCGTGTAAAATATTCTTTCTATCCCAAACCATACCGGAATAAGGACTGCACCTCCTAAAAATATCACTTTCCGGAACATGGAGAGAGAAATTGCAACTTTCGCAATTCCCATTCCCACAAACCCATCCACAACCGCATACTGCAGTGCAAGAGGTATGATGCCCAATGTGTATATCTTAATAGCCCATACTGTCAGTTCCACATAAGCCTCATTCTTGGTAAAAATACGGACAAAGTATTGGGGAACCATATGAGCCAGGATAAACATGATGGTGGTGAATCCAAGAGCCAGACCTGAAATATGAAAAGCAGCCTTTTTGATCCGGTCCGGTCTTCCTGCCCCAAAATTATAACCAAGTATGGTCTGTGTCCCGCCGGTAATCCCTCCTAAGGGCATGGTGACCATAAGCATAAAGCTCTGTACAATGGTCATGCAGGTCAGGAGCATATCTCCCTGACTCTCTCCTCCGTAACGCCGGATCACCATGTTTAAGGATATTATTAAAACGTTATCAAATGCAATAATTAAAAACGGGCTTAAGCCCAGCATCAGAACACGTTTCATGACCTGCCAGTCGTAATGACCGAAGGTGATCCGGATTGGCGGCTTATCTCCAAACAGGAACCTAAGCACATAAGCGCAGGAAACCATCTGGGACAGTACAGTGGCAATAGCAGCTCCCCGGACCCCCAGTCCAAAAACAAACATAAAGACCGGGTCCAGTACGATATTACAAACAGCACCCATAAGCACTGACTTCATTCCTGTCTTTGCAAAGCCCTGGCAAATAATAAACTGATTCATCCCTATTGATAAAAGAGCAAAGACTGTTCCCAGAAGGCATATGGAGATGTATTCATTGGCATAAGGAAAAGCAGCCTCGCTGGCGCCAAACCACATCAAAAGCTTCTCTTTCACCATAAAAGAAATAATGGTAATCACTGCCGATAACACCGTTAAAAGCAAAAAACAATTTGCCAGTATCTGGCTGGCTGCCCTCTGGTTTTTCTCTCCCAGACGGATGCTCATTAAGGGGGAGCCTCCTACTCCAACTAAAAAAGCCACAGAAGAGATCATGGTCACAATTGGGCCGCAAATCCCTACCCCTGCCAATGCAATCTCCCCTGTACCAGCGATATTCCCTATGTACATCCGGTCTACAATGCTGTAAAACACGCTGACAAACTGAGCCAGCATGGAGGGAATTGCCAGCCTCCATACCAGGCCCCTGATTTGGTCTGTATCTAAATTATTTTCTGTCTTCACATCAAAACTCCATTAATCCGGTCACTGGACCATGGCTCCATCAGAGCTAAAGGTGTAGGAAACTCCGTCAATATTCATGGTGGTATCATGAATATTGATGCCATTAGAATCCAGATAGTACCACAGGTAACCCACCTGTACCCAGCCGATCTGCTTTACATAATTTTTCGTATAATATTTATTTCCGTCAATGGTCTTCCACCCTTCTGAAGGGATTAAAGCACCATAATCCGCAAAGGAAAGTTCAATGGTCACATCTCCGTCGATTCCATCCACTCTTCCCTGGTCCGTACACTGCCAAATGGTACGGTTCTTATAATTATTGACGGTTCCATACCGGGCATACCATACATCATATGGAACCTGCTCCATATCAATATAATTTGACAGCCATTTGTTATTGGCATAGACAATCGGATGATATCCCGCATCTGTGATTGTCTTGCAGAATGCATTAATGTTATCAGTAATCTGCTGCTTGGATAAACGATTATCAAGAAGATGCTGGGATTCTACATCATATGCGATGGGGTAGGAAATCGGGTAATCCTTTACCATACGAAGCACGTATTTGGCTTCCTCGATTGCTGTCTGGGTATCAAGAGCCTGAGTATAAAAGAATACTCCTGTCTTTAGCCCGGCTGCCGCTGCTCCGTCCATATTTATGGTATAATAGGGATCTCTGTCATTGAAATATCCGATACGGACCATGGCAAAAGACACCCCGTCCTGAGCCACCTTTTTCCAATCAATCCCTCCTTTATCCGCATTCTGGCGGTTCTGGTACTTTGTTACTGTTATTCCTTTTGCCAGCGCACCTGCTATAGGGAGACCTGAGGCATCCACATATTGTCCGTTTTCCAGTTTCCAGGCCTCTGCAGAAAACCCGGTTGCAGGCGCTGCTGTGGCCTTTAAAGTCATGAAGCCGGCAGCAAGACATAAAACCACCTTCAATATTAAATTTCTTCTCATGCTTTCCTCTTTCCTGCCCACGCTATCCGGGCATACAGGTATACCCCCAGGGTGTTTCCTCTTTCCTGCAATCAACGACCGAATCAAATTAATCTCGTCCTTTGCGGAAAACATTGATATCATGAACCAATGTTTTTACACTGTCAATAAAGGAATCAAAGGCCCCAAATTCATATAAATTTAAAAACAGCATTCCAATGGGGACTGCTAAAATCATGCCTGCAATTCCGCTGATTTTAAATCCAAGATATAAAAACAGCAGGGTCATGAGGGGATCCAGCCCCATGGTGTCGCCCACGATCTTGGGCTGGATGACCTGCCTTAACACCAGAGTCAGAACATAGATAATTACCAGTCCAAAGGCAAAGGCATATTCACCTGCAACAAGACGAATGATAGCCCATGGAATCAAAATGGTACCGGTTCCCAAAATCGGAAGAAAGTCAAGGATTGCAATAATAAGAGCAAGAAGCAGGGCATAATTCACTCCCAATACCAGAAATCCGGCAGCCAATACGGCAGCAATGATGAACATGATTTTAAACTGGGCAAGGAAGTAACCTCCAACCAGGCGCCTTGCGTCCTTTTTTAAATACTGAAAATATTTCGTACCTCCCTTGGGAATATACCGGTGAACCACTTCCATAATTTTGTCCCTGTCAACAATAAATAGGTAGGATGAAAAGATCGTCACAATGGTATAAACAAGCGCAGCCGGAATACTCTTGACCACATTTCCAGCCACGGTCACCGTTGGAGTTGCAATTTTCTGAACCATTACGTTTAAATATTCGCCTATATGGGTAAAAAACTGATTTACAGCCACTTGAATGTTCTCAGGCAAAAACTGCAAAAGCCCCTCCACCTGTAAAAGCAGCTTCTGGGTTTCAATCCAGGCAGATTCATAATATTTTGGAATATCCCCCACAAATCCTGCCGCTTAGTTTATCAGCTTGGAGATCAGGAAATATAGCACAGTAATAATAAGGGCCAGTACAGCCACTACAATCATCACGGAGCTGTGTTTTCTTACGATCTTCAAATGCTTCTCAAGAAAACGCACCAATGGGTTTGCTATGACCGCAATAATCCACCCTATGACAAAGGGAAGGAAAAAGTTTAAGAGCTTTGGTCCCCACACACAAATGATATATAAACATAAAATTGGCATAACAATATTGAGAATCAGTCTGCTATACTTTCTAACTTGTTCCATATTAATCACCTGCTTCTATGATACTCCCCAATGGACTTTCTGGCAAACAAAAAATTTCTAAAGATATTCTTTCAAAAAACTGTAAAGTTTCTCCATCTCCTCATCCGTTCCTATGGATATCCGTAAATAATTGTCAGTCCTGGGTTGTTTAAAGTACCTGACAAAAATACTGTTTTCCCGCAGAGCCTTGTAAATATCCTCTGCTCTCCGGTCCTTATGAGATGCAAATATAAAGTTTGCCATGGAATCCGGGAACTCAAAGCCCAATTCTCTAAGCCGTATCTTAGCATTTTCTCTTGTGCGTATAACCTTTTCAATCGTCTCCTTAAAATAGGATTCATCCTCAAGAACCTTTGCACCTAAAATCAACGATGGGCTGTTCATGGTGTAAGAGTTGAAGGAATACTTTACATCATTTAATCTGCTGATTAAGTCTGGATGACCAAAGGCACATCCGATTCTCATTCCAGCCATGGAACGTGATTTGCTGAAGGTCTGAACCACGAGAAGATTTTCGTATTTTTCAATCAGACTCAGGGCACTTTCCCCACCGAAATCAATGTACGCTTCATCTACAATCACGATTGACTCCTGGTTATGAGCAATGATATCCTCTACCTGGAGAATAGGCATGAGAAGGCCTGTAGGCGCATTGGGGTTTGGAAATATGATTCCCCCATTTTCTCTGTAATAATCTTCTGGTATGATATGAAATCCCTCATCAAGGGCAGGTGTTTCATATGGAATCCTGAATAAATCCGCCCAGACCTTGTAAAAAGAATAGCTCACATCAGGAAACAGCAGTGGTTTATGGGAATTAAAAAAGGTCATAAAAGCGACAGCAATCACATCATCCGAACCAACTCCCACAAAGATCTGGTCCTCACCTACCTGATAAGCCTTTGAAAGGGCCTTAATCAAAACAGCAGCAGTTGGATCAGGATACTTGCGGAACAAATCACAGTCCACCTGATTCAGTGCCTGCGAAAGACAGGGAGACGGCGGATATGGATTTTCATTAGTATTTAACTTCACTAACTTCTCTCCTTTGGGCTGCTCTCCCGGCACATAGGGAGCAATCTTTCGAATATTGGATTCCCATGGTCTCATTATTTTTCCCCCATTTTTCCTGTAAGGCCGTACTCTTGTGCTATTTTCTTAAATGCAGGCAATGATCTCTGAATCTGCTCAAAGGACACGCAATAAGCAATTCTCACATAACCAGGACATGCAAAGGAGGTGCCCGGCACTAAAAGCAGCCGCTGCTTTTTACAGACCTGGCAGAATTCCTTATCATCAACCGGTGTCTTCACAAATAGATAAAAGGCTCCCTCCGGTTTGATGCATTCAAAACCATATTCTTTTAAACTGCCATACAAAAGCTCCCTGTTCCTGTCATAGGCTTCCAGGTTTACCTGCTCATCCACACAGCGAATGATCACCCGCTGCATAAGAGAGGGAGCATTGACACACCCCAGCACCCGGTTTGCAATAGCAACGGCAGCTATGACCTTTCCCGAATCCTCCAACTCATCAGGTATTACCAGATACCCGATCCGTTCTCCAGGCAGAGATAACGATTTGCTGTAAGAATAGCAGACAACGGTATTGTGATAAAACGGTGTAACATAGGGTACTTCTATCCCATCATAAGCCAGCTCCCGGTAAGGTTCGTCAGAAACCAGCACGATCTGGATTCCAAGCTCCGCTTCTTTTTTCAGGAGAATCCCAGCAATCCTGTGCAAAGTTTCCGCAGAATAAACTACACCTGTAGGATTATTGGGGGTATTGATGATCACCGCCTTTGTTTTAGAGGTAATCCTCTTTTCAAACTCCGATAAATCAGGCTGAAAGCTGGAACAATCCGGCGGCACAACCACAAGCACTCCATCGTAATTCCGTACATAAGAACCATACTCCATAAAATAAGGAGCAAACACCACCACCTCATCACCGGGATCTAATATGGTTTTTAATATTATGTTCATTCCGCTGGCAGCTCCAACCGTCATCAGAATATTATCCAGACGAAAATGGGTTTTGAACCGCCTGTTTAAGGACTGGGCAACCGCTGCTCTTGTCTCCTCAAAGCCTGCGTTGCTCATGTAACCATGGATAAAAGTGGTTTCTTCCTCCCTGATAATGTCCAAAATAGCCTGGTTCACTGCCGGCGGGGCCGGTACATTGGGGTTGCCAAGGCTAAAGTCATAGACATTCTCCCTGCCATACATGGCAGCCATCTTTTTTCCTTCTTCAAACATAGCCCGAATGGCAGAATTGTTTTCTACAAGGGGTCTCATCTTGTCTGCTATCATAATCTTATCCCTTTCCTTGTTATTGCCCATGTTTTTCGGGCATTGCGGTATGCCTGTAAGCATCCTGTATCTCAAAATGATTATAAAAAATCACATTATATATCTGCGGTTCATTATTGACATGCGGCGTCTGCAAAACCCCGCAAGCTCTTTTGAGCTTTCTTGGCTCATTATATCACACGGGCCGGAAGCGGTCTATTCGTATTTCACATTTCCTTCTATTGATACCCGCCTTGCTTCCAGAAGAGCTTCTCTGGCCTTGTCGCAGCAGACTGCAAAATTCTTATCCTGTACCTCTATCATAACAAAGGCGGCATTGATCCTGTACCGGGACTCTCCAACTCCTTCTGCAAGTTCTTTGGACAAAGCCCCTGCCACCCATTTCAGCTTGTTTTCCATATCATGTTTCCGAATATTTTTGCATAGTACCATTGCCTCATATACGCCGTTGAAGCAGATGATATCATCTCCCCTGAAAAAATGTTTCAGGCTTTCCATATAGGACACCAAAAATGGCATTCCTGCCTTACAGCTGTCCGTTCCTTCCTCTTCTGGCTGTATAATTTCAAAAAGGATCAAAGCGGAAGACTGGAACCGCCGGCAGGATAAATAGGTTTCTGCCATGGAAATAGCTGACTCCCTGTCTGGAAGATCCTTTATAGATTCAGGCGTTCCCAATGTCAGACGTTCCATCTGATTTAACATCTTCCTGCTGCAATCAATCTGTCTGCGCAGCTCCACAATCTCATCTATCTGAAGCATTACCCCATATAAAAAGCTTCCCTCTCTCTTCACAGACAGCTTGGAATGGCATAGTATCCAGATATAACCATTTTTTGACAGAACCCGGAATTCCACACCTCTTAAGGCTTCATCCGGAGTTAAGGCCGCTGTCAGCTCATGGACTTTATCACGGTCGTTGGGATGAATCATGGCCATAAACCGATTATCAAACTGTTCTTCCAATTCTGCTTTCGAATAATCCAGGATTTCCAAAAAACGATGGCTGGTGAAAATCAGCTCCATGTGTTCCGATCTTTTGCACCGGAAATACCCTCCCGGCATTCCTGAACCCAAAAATTCCAGTTCATCATTTTTTAGCTGAAGATCCTCTTTGGTATCCTGCATCCTTTTTTGGATCAAAAGAGTATCACTGATATCCATACAAACATTCACAGTCGCCAGCCTTCCATTTTCAGCCTGAACCACACGGCTTTTTGTCATGACCCACAGCCATTGCCCATCCCGCTTTTTTATCCGGTGGCGAAAGGCATATTCCATGCCAGGAGATATGTAGCGGAAAACCGATTCCTGAATCTTTTTTAAATCCTCAGGGTGAATGAGATTTGCTATTTTCCCTTCCACTGCTCTTGAAAACACCTCGTAAGTATCATACTCCAGAAGACGGAGCAGTTCATTGTTTGCAAAATATAAAGGCAGCTCCTTTTCACAGTAAACACCAAGAAGCACTCCCGGTGCAATCTGGGCAAACAAGGCACCTGCAGCCCATTCATTCTCCTTGGCAATGTTTTCAAAGGAAAGATCTCTGCCGGAAAGCCTGAGTACATCTCCCAGCATCTTTTGGGAATCCTCCAGCTTCTGGCGCTGCTCCATCTGTTCCGTGGCGTCTCTCACCGATCCATAATATAGACGCCGCTTATCCTGCTCTCTTAAAAAGAACACCCGCAGATGCACCCACATCAGTTCACCGCTGGGGCGATACTGCCGGAATATCCCCTCCCCTCCCCTGAGAGGATTGCAATATGCGTTATCAAACATTCTCAGAACCCAGTCCATGTCATCGTTGTATACCTTGTTCAGCAGATACCATCTGCGTTCTTCCATATCGGCCGGATTATCTCCCGTAATGCGGTAATACTCCTGGTTAACCCTTAGGACTTCGCACTGGTTCTCATGCACCTCGTATAAGGCTATGGCCCCCAGCATGTTATTTAACATGGCTTCGCTGGTAATGTTCTCATTAAACAGATCCTCCAGCTTCAGCTGACCTGGCGGGCGGGTCTGAATCCCGCTGTAATCCACATTTCCCTCTTTCATCAAAAGCAGCTCCGCTTCCTTTATGGGAAGAGGCTTGTAATAATAATATCCCTGTCCGTAAATGCAGCCAATGTTTCTTAAAAAATCCACCTGTTCCTTTCTTTCAACCCCTTCTGCAATGATTTTCATCTGCATGACCCTTGCCATTCTTACAATGGTCTCCAGAATCCCCATTCCACGGCTCTGGCTGTTTTCATTCATATCCAGAAATTTGGTGTCGATTTTAATTACATCTACATTGACATCTTTAAGCATATTGAGAGACGAATAGCCGCTTCCAAAATCATCCATAAAAACAGGAAATCCCGCCTTACGCAAATCCTCCAAAACTCTCCGGATCTTATCGTCATCCTCTGCATAAGCGCTTTCAGTAATTTCTATTTCCAGATATTTAGGGTCAATCTCGTATTTATCCACCAGTTCCTTGAATTTTTCCACCACATCAATGGCATAAATATCCATACGGGACATATTCACCGAAAAAGGGATCAGCTTCTTTCCTCCCTTGTTCCAGGCACTCAACTGCTTGCATACCAACTCCCAGACATAAATATCAAGATAAGTGATAAATCCGTTTTGCTCTAATAAAGGGATAAACTCTCCTGGAGAAATCAGACCACGAACCGGGTGCTGCCATCTGACTAAGGATTCCAGTCCGATGATCTTTCCTGTGAGCATATTGCACTGGGGTTGGACATAAAAAATAAACTCTCTTTTTTCCAGGGCGCGCTGGATCTCGGAGAGAAGAAGCTGATCCTTTTCCATCTTTCGCTTCATCCCCGGATCATACCAGCCTATGCGCCTGGCATA
>JAEWRS010000443.1 GCA_023398855.1 Bacillota bacterium | reverse complement strand
CAAAGCTTAAGGCAGAAACCGGCCATTTCTTGAAAGGAGCAAGACCGCAGATTTTCAGCGCCTTATGTACTCTCTCCTCGATTTCCTCCTCCGGGACCTTACGGATACGAAGGCCCAGGGCCACCTCATCATATATCATGGGCTTACAGATCATCTGATTGGGATTTTGCATAACAAACCCTATTTTTTGTGAGCGTTCCTTAATGGTCTGCCCCTTTAAATCTTCTCCGTAATACAGGAGTCTACCTTCATCCTCTGTGACAAATCCGCAGATCAGCTTTGCAAGAGTGCTTTTTCCAGCGCCATTGGTTCCCACTATGCTGACCATCTCGCCTTCATGAATTTTAAAGCTGATATCCTGCAGAATGTTCCTCTTTCTTGTATACTGGAAGCTTAAATGCTCTGCTTCCAAAATGATTGGCCGTGCCTTTTCACCAGGCATCTCCTTTTGCTCCCTGTTCCACTTCTGCAAAGGCTCCTTTACCTGTGATATGTCCAGTGTGTCCATACGTCCTGCCCCCATCTGGGGAGTCACGTTCACGCCGGCATATTTCATTGCTGTGACATAGAGCGGTTCCCTGATTCCCAGTTCTGGCAAAATATGGGCCGCCATTAACTCGTCAGGAGTCATATCCGCTGCAATCCGGCCCTCATTGACCACGATAATCCGGTCTATCTCCCGGTAAAGTACATCTTCCAGCCTGTGTTCTATTATAATAACGGTTTTTTCTGATTCCTTCCAAACCCGGTCAATCAAATCAATAGCGGTTTTACCTGTGGCAGGATCCAGATTGGCAAGAGGCTCATCAAACAACAGAATATCTACATTATCCACCATCACTCCGGCAAAAGAAACTCTCTGCTTTTGTCCTCCCGACAGTTCAAAGGGAGAGGATTTCAGCAGTTTTCCCATGTCCACAATATCTGATACCTTCTGGACCGTTTCCTTCATCTGCGCAAGGGGAACACAGTCATTTTCCAGAGCAAATGCAATATCTTCTCCCACTGTCAGACCAATAAACTGACCATCCGCATCCTGCAGCACCGTTCCCACTCTCTTGGATAGCTCAAAAATATTCATGTTCTGTGTGTCTTTTCCACCTATTTTGAGGCTGCCCTGTATTTCTCCTTTATAGGAAAATGGAATCAGGCCATTTAAGCAGTGTCCAATTGTGCTTTTCCCGCTGCCGCTGGAACCAACTACCAGAACCTTTTCACCTTCATATATTTTCAAATTAATATCATGAAGTGTTGGCTCTGCCTGGCTGAAATACTGAAACTGAAAGTGCTCAAATTCTATAACCGGCGTTCTCTCTGTGTGGCTCATAGATTCCTCCTTTTTAAAGTCGGTATTGTATCTGATATTTTCCCAAACGGAAATAATACTTGATTCTGCCAATGGCCCGTTTTCCATCATCATACAGCAATTGTTCAATATGGAGAAGAGGAGCTTTGGGCTTAACCCCCAGGAAAGGAATCACCTGTTCGTCTGCCTCAATCACCTGAATGCTTACCTGGGCATTTTCTGCCTTCCTGTAAATATCCTGGTCCATAAACTCAAGCAATGCTTGTTCCGAGCTAAGATCTACATGCCATTTTATCAATATTTCTACAGGTATCTGCAGGAAGCTCTGACCAATGGGGCCGCTTTTACTTTCATATACATTATTACTTGCCAATACTTCATCCACTTCAGAAAGTCCCAGCTTTTCACATGCAATCCGGGTGGGCGGTCCAAAATTATAGTTCATAGAGATATGAACTATGTCCTCTAAGGCATCCTCTGAAAGAAAATTGTAAATCTTCCATTTACGTTTTTTTTCCGTATCGTATGACACATATGTGCCCTTTCCCTGATGCTTATGGATATACCCATCCTGAGTCAGAATTGCCAGGGCCTGTCTCAGCGTGTTACGGCTGATACTGTATTTTTCTGAAAGCACGGTTTCGGAAGGAAGCCTGCTTCCTTTTTCATATATCCCGGACACAATATCGCTGTAAATCTGGTTATAGGCAGGAATATAAGAAGGAAGCCTGCTCTTTGCACCTGATTCTTTTTCCGTTGTCAGGGTCGCCCATTCTCCCACGTATCTGAATCCAATGCGGGTATAAAGGTTATGGTCCTCTTCTCTGCTGCAAAAAAGACAGGGGAGCTTGCCATTGGCAAGAATCTGCCTGCACAGTGCGCTCACCACCTGGCTGGCCAACTTCTTTCCCCTTGCCAAAGGTTCTACGGCCACTCCTCCGATCATAGTGGTCTCCTCGCATTCTGCCGTACTGTTTGCATGGGCAATAATCCTGCCGTTTTCCCGAATCAGGTAATGGATACCACAGTTCCTGCTGATCCGGTCCTCAATCATCTGCTTAGAAGCATAAAGACTTCTCAACTCAGGAATGCTCTGGAGAAATGCAAAAATATCATCCACATCTTCCACGGAAGCCTGTTGAATCTCTGCAGGATCCTCTGCCAGGCTGTCTGGTTCACAAAGTAAGTACAACCCCCTTGCTTCCAGCCGGTAATCAGATATAATCTGCTGCACTGCTTTTACATTCTTGATCCTTCCCATGACCACGTCAGGAACGTAATCCGTAAGCAGCTGTTTCAAAAAGGGCAGATTAACCTCCCCATCTTTGCTGTAGAGGAGAAGGTTTTGATAAAAGCAAAGATATACTCCCCGGCACACTCCTTCCTCGACATCCATGTAAACCGTCTGAAATTTCTCATCAAACCCAAAGTCCGCAATATCAGCCAGCATAAATGTATTGTAGACAGGCTCCTGTTTCAGATAGGCAAGCAAGGCCGGGCGATCCTGCGCCCCACATACTTTCACCATAAGGTATCTCCTTCATCTTGATCTAATAAGTGTATTTCCTCTGCAATTTCATTCTGCAGACTGTAAAATTTAAAAAATCCAGCTGATTATATTGAAAAAAAATGCAGAGCAAATATTCACGCAATTGTGAAGATTCATTCTGCCTGTTCTCAAAAAACCAGCTTGTTGAACAAGCTGGTTTTAGTATAATCTATGTGATTTTAAATGTCAAGCCGGAATATCAGTCATCATATATAATCCGGGGAGCCTTCCTTATTGTAATTCTCCAATTTGTACCAGTTCCAATATTATATGCCCTTGAGAAGTTACCCTGGTTTATAGCCACTGCCATGCAGTCCAGGCTGTTCACATAAACCAGCGGCTCCCCTACATATACATCGGCAAAGCTTTTCGCGTAAACCAGAATATTCTTATATAAGGTACGGGTCTCATTTTCAATGCTGATTTCCACTCTTCCGCCATGGCTTACTCCCAGCCTTTTAAATAGCTCTCTCGGAATATTGGTCCATAAGCTTCCAAATCTCACATCCAGTACATCAATGGTGCCGCTCACCTTTTCTCCATCATAAACAGCCTCCACAACCGGCAGCTCAATGACGCTTTCTGTGGCAACCTCCGGCCCCACTTCCTCAAAGGTAATGATCCCTGCCGCCAGCTTCGCACCAGTATAAGCGTAAATATCCCGCCCATGAAAGGTATAGCTCTCTCCTGAATTTGGAAGACGGTTAACACTCTCATCAATGACCCTGGCACTGTCTAAGCCGGTAATTCTTTTTACATGGGTCAGGGTTCCGTTGTCCGGAGTTACGATATACTGCCCATTCTTTGTCCGTACCACAATACTTCGTCTGGTAGAACCTACGCCAGGATCAACCACGCTCACAAAAACTGAGCCCTCTGACCAGTAGCCTACGGTCTGTATCAGGCGGTAGGAGGCTTCCCATATATCATACTGGGGAATATCATGGGTTAAATCTGAAATATTCAAATTTTCGGAAACGCTGTATGCGACTCCGTACATGGCGCTGACCGCGCCGGCTGCCATTCCAAAATCCGACTGTAAAATAAGTGATTTCTTCATGTTTTATCTTTCCTTTTAGCTAAGGGTTTTCGCGAATGCCCTTGCAAGGTCAGTATAAAAGTTTTTTAATTCTCTGTCAAGCATTCCAAACTGATTTCATTTACTATATGATCTATTCTGATTCCTGACAGCAATTTACAAGAAAGATTCCCGCTTGCGGGATTCTCCGCCTGCGGCGGGTCGCCTCGGCGACATCCAACCCTACCGCCGCAGTGCAATCCTCCCGGAGGGTTTTTATCGTATTGGACGAACTTTCCTATACGATAAAAAACAGCAGAACGCATAATTCGTTCTGCTGTTACATATC
>JAEWRS010000465.1 GCA_023398855.1 Bacillota bacterium | reverse complement strand
TAAGAACACTTCACCATATATACCTTGCAATCCAGGTCCAGATAAGCGCATGCCATGGAAAGGGCCGTTCCCCACTGACCTGCCCCGGTCTCAGTCGTCACTCCCTTTAACCCCTGTTCCTTTGCATAATAAGCCTGAGCAATAGCGGAATTCAGCTTATGGCTTCCGCTGGTATTATTTCCTTCAAATTTGTAATAAATCTTAGCCGGAGTCTGAAGCTTCTCCTCCAGGCAGTATGCCCTTACCAGAGGTGCCGGACGGTACATTTTATAAAAGTCACGGATTTTTTCAGGAATTTCTATAAAGCGATTATCCTGATCCAGCTCCTGTTTTACCAGTTCCTTGCAAAAAACAGTTCCAAGCTCTTCCTCTGACATTGGCTGTAAGGTGCCTGGATTTAACAGAGGTGCCGGCTTATTCTTCATATCGGCACGAACATTGTACCACTCTTTTGGCATCTCACTTTCTTCCAGATAAATTTTGTAGGGAATCTTGTTTTCACTCATGCAAAAATCTCCTTTCATTATTCCTGCCCATGAATTTTGGGCATAGAGGGATACCCGAAGGGTATTTCATTTTTCCGGGATAAGAAGATTTTTGCAATAAAAAAACTCTTATCCCACGCAATAAATTATTGCAGGGACAAGAGTATGAATGGTCATAACTCCTGCGGTGCCACCCGGCTTGATGCAACTGGCGCATCCTCTCACGCATACTGACATATGCTGACTTTTATAACGGAGTTCACTCTCCGGCTACCCTACTTAACTTTCAGTTTGCCCTCAGAAGCCCATTCCCAATTGCCTTTCCCTGCCGCAATCCCACCGCCTGCGGCTCTCTGTGTGGTAAGTACAATGGTACTTGCTCTTCCTCATAGGTTTAAAAAAACTCTACCACGGGAAGTGTATTTTGTCAATCATTTATAATTGAGTTTTTCCCGGGCTCATGTCCTTTCTACATAAAGGACTGAAATGTTTCAAAGAAATCATCTGTCCAAGGAATATTCACGTAATCTTCGTTGATATTGCGTTTAAACAGACTGGGGTACTTTTTAATCAAATCCTTTTTATCCCGGTCCAATTTAAAGAGGTGCTTTTGCAGCACATAAACCATTGCCTTGGTATCCCTTGTCTGGAGAGCCAGTATCATTTCTTCATGCTGAGCAACAATTTCTTTTACATTCTGCATTTCCCGACAGCTAAGCAGCCGTATTCTCCTGAAATGCCCCCCCACATTATTGATTGTCTGAAAACTGAAAAGCCTGTCTGTTACCTTGTAAAATATCTTGTGGAACTCATCATCCATATGCAGAAACTTCCTTACATCACCATTGCCAGTCTCAGCAAAGGCCCTCTGTTCCATCAGGTTGTTCTGCAATTCCACTAAATCCGTAGGAGTATGGCATGCCATAAACAGCTTCATAACCTCTTCTTCCACGGCAAGTCTTAAAAAACGTTCCTGTTGCACCCGATCCAAATCGATCTTTGACACCCTTGTACCCCTTTGGGGGAGCAGGGTCACTAAATCCTCCTGTTCAAGCCTGATCAGTGCATCTCTTACCGGAGTGCGCCCAATGTTTAATAAATCGCAAATATCCCTGATACTTAAAGTAATCCCCGGTCTTAAATGCAGATCCAGGATTTTTTCTCGGAGAAGCTGGTATGCATTGTTATCTGTACTTTCTCCCTGGCGGGAGGCCTCCTCCTGGCCGTCAGCGGAAGACGATATGGTTCCATTGTATACTTCCAACTTTGAACCTCCTTTTATAATTGGCCATTTATTTTCTATAATCGCCATTTTCCAACAATAAAATAATTATATTCCATTTTATAGGATAGAGGAGAAAAAATCAATAGAGCAAACACCCGTCTTGATTAATAAACACATTTCATACAGGCAGGGAGAGTAGGATATCCCGCTCATTATTTTAGAAAAGTGAATGGCCCCCACCTCTCCGGCCCCGTCAAGACCTCTGGATCTGGGAAACAATTTCCATACAGGCCTTTTTAACATTTTGCTGCGGGTATAAATTCCCGGTGTGTTATCTTCAAGCCAGTGGAAAATCTCATGGAACAGGACTGTTTCCTCCAATGCTTCCTCCCGGATCACTTCCATTAATCCATGTTCTTTTATAAAACCTTTTATTGCGTTTAAGGTACTGTCATTTAAAATGACAGTACCTTCTTCCGGTTCATATAGTCCCATATATAAGAATGGTTTTCTAAGCTCTTCTTCTGTTCTTTTTATATTTAACCCTAGTATATCAGCCAGAACAACGCCGGAAACTGTTCCATAGTCTTTCTTCATCTCAGCCGCATATTTTTCTGCTGTCTGCATGGAGCAAAACAGGATTTCCTGTTCCTCCTCTTTTGACAGTCCGCAGGCTGCCGGTTGATTTTTCAGCACCCGGCTATACCATGCTGAATCATGGACAGCAGCAATGGTTTCTATCAGGTTTTGCATACACACCATCTGTTACAGCTCGTTGCGCGCCAGGACCAGGATAATATCTCCATCCTCTTTGATATCCATAAGCTCAACTCCTGCTAACCCTGATACCTGATCCAGGGCCGGTATTCCTGAATAATCAATTACTCTGGATTCTGAGGCAATATAACAATCCGGGTTAATCCTGACTTCACTGGAAAAGTTGCTGGCCTTATCCCAGGCAAGCTTTAAATCCTCATTAAGCCTGGATTTTGTTGTAACCACCACCGTACCATTGGATCTTTGTACCTTTACAAAGCCTTTTTTATCGATCACCCTCACTGGAGTTTTTCCGTCTTTTTCTGCAGTTACCACAAATATGGAGCCATTGCTTCCCGCCAGCTTCACCTTAGACCGTTCCAGGCCAATAGATTCCGCTGCAATGGTAAGTGCTTCTTCCTCATTACAATTCTTCATTAAATCCGTTGTCTTCACTTCCGTGGAGCCCATGGCAATAGCAGTAACCTTCTGGGCCTGCTCATCAATTTCCACATAAACTTCAATGCTGTCTTCCACTGCGCCGCTGTTCATTGCCAAAGCCTTTGCCTCTTTTTTAAGGGCAGCTATATCTTCAGCCGTTGGATTGGGAATGGTCCGTTCTACCATTTCCCTTACCATGGCCAGCGCCACTCCAATCGAAGAAATAACCTCAGCATTTACCGGAATCTGGTATTTAAAATTCATCTCATTGGCAGTAAAGGTCAGCAGCGTTCCCGCGCCGCCGCCTGCACCTACCAGCACGATTTGTTCTCTTTCAATTTTATATTTATCAATCAGGTCTTCAATTACTGGTTTAATTTTATCGCAAGCTTTCTCAAGAACTGCCCTTGCCGTATCTTCCAGTGACAATCCCACTTCATCAGCCAGAAGCTGCATGGCTTTGCAGCTGGATTCGTAATTGCCCATTGCGTAATCCCCGTCTTCCAGGATTCCCAGCACATTGGCTGCACAGGTGTTTGTAATGGTTACACTTTCACCGTTCTTTAAGCGGATCGCCACGTAGTCGCTTGGATCGTTTTCACGTGGCTTGATGTAATATAATTCTGCCCCTTCAAACAGAGCAGTTTCAGTAAAACAGGCATATCCCATATTAGCAATATGTGCAGAACGGGGGCCAACATCAACGATTGCACCCTTTTTTGCACGGATCATACTTCCCCCGGCAACACCAAGAACCCGGACATCCAAACTATTTACGTAGGTTCTGTGTCCTCCGATTATAGAATAATCCACTGCCGGACGGCCATTTTTGATCACTCCAATATTGGTAGAGGTGCCGCCCACTTCAAAATAAATGCCGTTGGAAGCACGCAGATACATAAGAGCCCCAATCACGCTGGCCGCTGGTCCTGAAAGCATGGTAAGGATGGGGCGCTTTTTCATTTCATTGATTTCCATAACTCCGCCGTCCCCGCGCATAATCATAAGGGGAACCTTTACCTTTGCGGCACGTACGCTTCGCTCTGTAGAATTTGCCGTATCCAGCATTTTGGGCAGGATGGATGCATTTAAGCAGGCAGTGCGGGTACGGGTAGTCAGACCATAGAGCTTTGTAATATCAGATGCCACGGTACATGGGATTCCCTGACTTTCCGCAATCTCGGCAACCATGCGCTCTTCCTTCATGTTATCCACACCAAATGCTTTACTGGCCACAATCACCTTATCACCCTGGTCTGCCAACTTTTTGATCACAGAAGAAACGTTATCCGGGGTCATGTCCTTGGTTTTCATAAAGCTATGGTCAATATTGATCCATTTTCCCGTTCCCAGGTCAATATCCTTAATTTTAGTCTGGCGCTTTGTAAAAAATCCCTCCAGACCCCCTCCGCTCATTCCGATGACACCCACTTTTGCCACATCTCCCTCAAGGAGGGCATTGGTAGCCTGAGTAGTGCTGTGGGCAATAAAAATCACTTCTTCCGGTTTAATGTCATTTTCAGAAAGGCATTTCTTAAATGCTTCCACAACACCTGCTGCCACTCCGCTTTCGTCATGGTGGGTTGTCATTACAGATCCTTTTCCCACAATTTCGTTTGTGCTGTTGTCAATTGCTACAGCCTTTGTATGGGTTCCTCCCACATCAATGCCAATTCTTATTGCTCGGTTGCTCATTCGTTGTCCTCCATCTAAAACGGACAAGGGCATGCAGACCTTTTGCAAGCCCCTGTCTGTAAATCTTTTCATCTGCCAAAGCTGAGAATTAAACCATTTTTCCTATGGTGAAATAAATAAGGATTTCTATGGCAACCATGCTTGCCCATGCCCATGGCAGATTGGTCTTTATATACTGTTTTGGCTCTACTTTTGCATAGCTTAAGCCCCACATTGTCCATGACTGGGTAGGACAGGAGCTTGCTACAATGGCAACAGGAGGAACCAGGAACAGGGCAAACAGGAAATGAGGATTGAATGCGCCTGTTGCATTTAAAATTGAATACAAAGCAATACCTGATCCCCAGATCATCAGCGGCCCCCGGAACAATGCCAGTGGTGCCAGAATACAGAAGGCCACCAGAACTACGATTTCGGATCTTGGAACCACATCACCTAGCAAGGTCTGGAGATAAGGTACCACTTTAGTCGCAGCTCCCTGAAAAATGTTTACGCTGTAAAGCATACCGATCAAAAGTCCGCTGTCAGCAACACCATCGTATAATGTCTTCTGTGTCTTATCCACAGCAGTCTTGTAAGATCTTAAATTCCTGGTGAACAAAAGTCCTATAAAGCTGCCTAACAGGAA
>JAEWRS010000433.1 GCA_023398855.1 Bacillota bacterium | reverse complement strand
AGGAGATGGGAAAACTGGACAATAAAGTGGAAGCTGAAGTTTGCCCTCAATGCGGCGGGGTGCTTAAGCTTCGCAGCGGAAAATTTGGACAATTTTATGGCTGTTCCAATTTTCCCCAGTGCCGTTTTACGAGGAATGTTTAAGAAACAGCTTACCGGTGTTATTTTGTGCTGTACCGGAAGCATAGACTGATTACATAATGAAAGAAAGGGGAAACGGTGTGGAGGATAAGAACTTATATAATAAGATCATGCTGATTGCGTTTTGTCTGATCATGATTTTGCTTTGCGCCGGTATGTACAGCTGGTTCCATGGCAGGAATGCTGTTGGGGAACTGGAAGTACCCCGGGAAAATGTCCAGGTCCTTCAAGAGGAGTTTTGGAAGCCGGCAGGGCTTTCGGAATTTACAGTCTAGGAGAAAGGATCCCAGTATGGAATTTTTGATTGAAAGAGCGGCTGCTTCGGATTATCTCATCATGACTGATGTGATCCAATTGGTGTGGCAGCAGATTGAGCAGAAAGACTGGTTTGTTGCCGATGATTCGGAATACACCCGCTATACTCTGACAGAGGGAAACGGAATCGGTTACAAGGCCTTTGAAGCAGATTCAAGGGCTTTGGCCGGTGTTTTTATAGCTGCATTGCCGGGTGACCGGGAAGAAAACCTTGGCAGGGATATTGGTCTCTCTCAAGATGAGCTGGGAAAGGTGGCACATATGGAGTCAGTGGCCATTCTTCCGCAATACCGGGGAAACGGCCTTCAGTATATCCTGATGAAGACTGCAGAGGAAGAGCTCAGGAAACAGGGGTACCGGCATCTGATGTGCACGGTCCACCCGGATAATAAATACAGCAGGAGCAATATGATCAGGCAGGGGTACCAGGTTGTCCTGACTAAGGAAAAGTATGGCGGATATTTAAGGGATATTTTACTAAAAGAAATATCTTAAGATGCCGGGGTTTACAAACGTTTGCGTAAAAAACCGTTGACGAATGAATTATTTTTGCGTATACTTTTTAATAACGGCTGACAGAAGTCACCACTGATTGAATGTATGAAATATAATAATAAACAACAACAGATACCAGGAAGGTATGGGTATTCCCAAAGAATACGTATGACTGCTTCTGGTATCTGTTTTTGTTGCGGAAAATATCGGATCTGGTATTGCCGCTTATGGAGGAGGAAAATGATGATAAAGTGTAAATGGGGGATTGCCGCGGTTTTTATGATGTCTGCCGTGGTCATGAGCGGATGTGGAAAGACAGGCGGGACAAAGACCCCGGAACAGGTCCAGACGGTTGCACAAGCGTCTGAAACAGAGGCTGCCGGAGAGAAGGACCGTGTTGTTGTAGTAATGGGAGTTACCTCAGAACCTGAGTCTGGATTTGATCCGGCCTATGGCTGGGGAGCCGGAGAACATGTCCATGAGCCTTTGATTCAAAGCACGCTCACGGTTACGGATAAGGATTTAAACATTGGCTATGATCTGGCAACGGATATGGAGGCAGGCAGCGATGGTCTGACCTGGACCGTTAAGATCCGGAATGATGTTTCTTTTACTGATGGGGAAAAGCTGACCGCACAGGACGTTGCCTTTACTTACAACACCCTGAGAGATACCAGCTCGGTCAATGACTTTACCATGCTGGAACGGGCAGAGGCCCTTGATGATACAACAGTGGTATTTCATATGAATCGTCCTTATTCCATATGGCCTTACACCATGGCAATCGTTGGGATTGTGCCGGAACATGCTTATGGAGCGGATTACGGGGAACATCCTATCGGGTCCGGCAGGTACATATTAAAGCAGTGGGACAGGGGGCAGCAGGTGATCCTGGAGGCAAATCCCGGTTATTATGGAGAGGCTCCTAAGATGAAACGGGTCACGGTCCTTTTTATGGAGGAAGACGCGGCTTTGGCAGCGGTCCAGTCCGGGCAGGCTGATGTTGCCTATACGGCAGCGTCCTATACGGATTTATCAGTTCCAGGGTTCGGGCTTTTGGACTGCAAAACAGTAGATAACCGGGGCTTTAATCTTCCTGTCATTCCATCTGGTAGTGTATCGGATAAAGGGGTGCCCATTGGAAACGATTTTACCAGTGATGTTATGGTCAGAAGAGCTGTCAATATGGGAATTAACCGGGAAGAAATGATTGATCACGTACTGAACGGATACGGCAGTCCTGCCTACAGCGTCTGTGATAAAATGCCATGGTATGAGCCTTCAGCAAAAATAGAGTACGACCCGGAAGGGGCGGAGGCTCTGCTTGAAGAAGCGGGCTGGAAAAAAGGCGGTGACGGGATTCGTGAAAAGGATGGGAAACGGGCGGAGCTTCATTTCCTATATCCTGCAGGCGATTCCGTAAGGCAGGCCCTTGCGGCTGACACTGTCAATCAGCTGAAAAAGATCGGTATTGACGGGCAGCTGGAAGGTGTCGGCTGGGATACGGCCTATGACAGAGCCCAGTCACAGCCTTTGATCTGGGGCTGGGGAGCCCACACTCCCATGGAGCTTTATAATATTTACCACACCATGGAGGAAACGGGACAGGCGGCTTATTCTCCTTATGCCAATGATAAGGTGGATCAGTATATGGATGAAGCCCTGGCACAAAATGATCTGGAAAAATCCTATGAGCTGTGGAAAAAGGCCCAATGGGATGGGGAAACCGGCATTACCCAGAACGGGGATATTCCCTGGATCTGGCTTGTAAATATTGATCATTTGTACTGGGTAAGGGATGGATTAAAGGTTGCGGACCAGAAACCTCATCCCCACGGACATGGGTGGTCCATCGTGAATAATGTAGATCAGTGGAGATGGGACTCATGAAAAACAGCTGGACAGGAAGGAAGATCATTTGGTTTTTGTTTCAACAGTCAGCACGGATGGCGGTCCTTCTTTTTCTGGTAAGTGCAGCAGCTTTTTTTCTGGTATCCATTTCGCCCGTTGATCCTTTAAAGGTCAATGTGGGCCAGGCTGCTCTTGGCTCCATGAGCCAGGAGCAGATCGAAAAGCTTTCCCGGTACTGGGGGACCGGACAGCCTCCGGTGGAACGCTTCTTTTCCTGGGCCGGTGATTTTATAAAAGGAGATATGGGAACTTCACTTTTGTACCGGCAGCCGGTGTCTCATGTGATAGGAGTAAAGCTGTCAAATTCCCTGTGGCTAATGGCTGTTTCCTGGGTGGTTTCCGGGGGAGCTGGCTTTGCCCTGGGAGTGCTTGCGGGTGCAAACAGGGGGAAGCCGGTGGATAAAGTGATTTCTGCTTATGCCCTGGTAACTGCAAGCACTCCTGCTTTTTGGCTGGCCCTGGTGTTTTTGGTGGTGTTTGCAGTCCGTCTTCACATTCTTCCCATCGGACTCAGCGTTCCCATTGGCATGGAAGCAACGGAAGTCACGTTAAGGGACCGGGTGCTCCATGGGATTCTTCCCTGCCTGACCCTTTCTGTTTCCGGTATTTCTTCCATTCTTCTTCACACAAGGGAGAAAATGATTCAGGTTATGGAGAGTGATTATGTTCTTTTTGCAAAGGCAAGGGGAGAATCCAAAAGCCAGATCGTCTTTTATCACGGGATCAGGAATGTTCTTTTGCCTGCCCTGACCCTTCAGCTTGCTTCGGTCAGCGAAATTTTCGGAGGCTCGGTCCTGGTGGAACAGGTATTTTCTTATCCAGGGCTTGGTAAGGCTGCTGTGACGGCAGGACTTGGAGGTGATGTGCCTCTGCTTCTGGGGATCACGGTCATCAGTGCTGCCATTGTTTTTACAGGGAATTTTACGGCAAACGTGCTTTATGGCACTGTGGATCCGAGAATGAGAAAAGGGAGGGAAGGCGCATGAAACAATGGAACGGCCGGAAATCCATGGTCAGCCTCCTGGTGATTTTTATTGCCCTTTTGGCGGCAGTGGCTATTGCCGGACAGTTTTACAGGACAGAGGCCCTGGTCACAGATTTTTCCAGGAAAAATCTGCCGCCCTGTCTTTCCCATCCCTTTGGTACGGACTGGATGGGCCGGGACATGTTTGCCCGGACCATGACAGGCCTTTCCATGAGCATCCGGATTGGTCTTCTCACTGCAGCTGTCAGCACGGTGGCAGCATTTTTTCTGGGGCTTTTTGCGGCATCCATGGGAAAGGTGGCTGATGGCCTTGTGATCGGACTCATTGACCTTGTCATGGGGATCCCTCACATCGTTTTGCTGGTTCTGATCTCCTTTGCTATGGGAAAGGGCTTTAAGGGAGTCGTGGTCGGCATATCCCTGACACACTGGACCTCTCTTGCAAGGCTGATCAGGGGTGAGGTTCTTCAGCTTAAGGAGAGCCAGTACATAAAGATTTCCCGTAAGCTTGGCCACGGAGGATTTGAAACAGCCCTGAAGCATATGACCCCTCATTTGCTGCCCCAGCTTTTTGTAGGGCTGGTGCTTTTATTTCCTCATGCAATCCTTCATGAGGCCAGCATTACGTTTCTGGGTTTCGGGCTTTCCCCGGAGCAGCCGGCCATTGGTGTGATTTTGTCAGAGAGCATGAAGTACCTGGCAATGGGAAAATGGTGGCTTGCCATGTTTCCGGGTGCGTTTCTGGTAGTTGTAGTTTTGCTGTTTCATTTAACAGGGGACATGATGAGCAGGCTTTTGGATCCCGGCTTTGTGCATCAGTAGGAGGGAATGGATTGAAAGAGAAGAAAACAGTTCTGTCGGTAGAACACTTATCGGTTTCATTCACCCAATATGAGCGGTGGATCCAAAGGACCACTCTTATGGCTGTCAAAGATGTGAGCCTGACTGTCAGGGAAGGGGAGCTGGTGGCAGTGGTCGGCTCAAGCGGTTCGGGAAAAAGCCTGCTGGCACATGGCGTGATGGGAATTCTTCCTTATAATGCGGCCTGGACAGGGGATATCTTCTATTATGGGGAGAAGCTGACGGAAAAGCGGATGGAAAAGCTGCGGGGAAAAGAGATTGTTCTGGTTCCCCAGAGTGTTTCCTATTTAGATCCCTTAATGAAAGCAGGACCTCAGATCAGAAAAGGGAAGAAGGATGAGGAAAGCAGGGAGAAGAGCTTAAAAACGCTGAAACGGTACGGACTTGATGAGAGCGTGGAACGGCTGTATCCTTATGAATTGTCAGGAGGAATGACCAGAAGGATCCTGATTTCCACTGCTGTTATGGAAAAACCCAGGCTGGTCATTGCAGATGAACCTACGCCGGGCCTTCATGCGGAGGCTGCAAAGAGGGTGCTGTCCCATTTCCGGGAAATGGCCGATGAGGGGGCGGGAGTGCTTCTCATCACCCATGATCTGGAACTGGCACTTGAAATTGCGGACCGGATTGTGGTATTCTATGCCGGTACCGGCGTTGAGGAAGCGGCGGCCTCTGATTTCAGGGAGGAGAAACGCCTTCGCCATCCTTATTCTAAAGCCCTTTACAGGGCAATGCCTGACCATGGATTTTGGTCTGCACCGGGAACTCAGCCATACTTAAAGGACCGTCCTCCTGGCTGCCCTTATAGTCCCAGATGTGAGCACAGGGAAGCCAGGTGCTCCGGGGAAGTGGAATACGTTGGACTGCGGGGGGGAATGGTACGGTGTATAAAGGCAAAGGAGGGATCAGGTGAGATTGGAAGCTAATAACATATCATTTCGGTATGATAATGGGAACAGACAGATATTCAACAATTTGACCATGTACATGGACAGCGGGGACCGCCTGGGACTGATTGCTCCCAGCGGCTTTGGCAAGACTACCTGCTGCAAGGTTCTGGCAGGGTATGAAAGACCGGATAAGGGAGAGGTACTTTTAGATGGAAAGCCCCTTTCTTCCTATAAGGGCTATTGTCCGGTCCAGATGATCTGGCAGCATCCGGAAAACTCCGTAAACCCAAGGCTTAAGCTGAAGGAGGTTTTAAAAGAAGGTAATGGTGTGGAAAAACGGATCATAGAGGGACTTGGTATTGAACCGGAATGGCTAAACCGGTATCCTTCGGAAGTTTCCGGAGGTGAGCTCCAGCGTTTCTGTATTGCCAGGGCACTGGGCGGAGGAACGAAGTTTCTCCTTGCAGATGAGATCAGCACCATGCTGGATTTGATCACTCAGAGCCAGATCTGGAATTTTCTCATATCAGAAGTAAAGAAACGGGAAATCGGACTTTTAGTGGTCAGTCATTCCCAAGGTCTTTTAAATCGTATCTGCACAAGAAGACTTGATTTAAACGAACAATGAGGCAACATAAGAGGAGGGAGTCGGGATCATGGAGATGAAAGAGATGCTGAACCTGGTGAAATCGGGAAAAATGGAAATCAGTCAAGCAGAGCAGCTGTTAAAGGATCTTCCTTATGAGGATTTGGGCTATGCAAAGCTGGACCACCACAGAGCGCTGCGCTCCGGCTTTGGAGAGACAGTCTTCTGCCAGGGAAAGCCGGACCCATATCTGGTGGAGATTTACAGGAAATTCTATGAAAGGGATGGGGAGGTGCTGGGAACCAGGGCGTCAAAGGAACAGTTTGAACTGGTTAAGGCTGTTGTACCTGAAGTCTCTTATGACCCCATATCCAGGATTCTGAAGGTGGAGCGCCCTGGAAAGGAAAGGAAAGGCTGTGTGGCAGTCTGTACCGGTGGTACGGCAGATATTCCGGTAGCAGAGGAGGCGGCTCAGACAGCAGAATATTTTGGCTGTCAGGTGGACCGGATCTTTGATGTGGGAGTGGCAGGAATCCACCGCCTTCTTTCCCAAAGGGAGCGGATCAGGAATGCCAGCTGCATTATTGCTGTGGCTGGAATGGAAGGAGCCCTTGGAACGGTGATTGCCGGGCTGGCAGAATGCCCTGTGATTGCAGTTCCCACCTCCGTGGGTTACGGAGCCAGTTTTCATGGGCTGTCGGCCCTTCTTACCATGCTGAATTCCTGTGCAAATGGAATTTCTGTTGTAAACATTGATAATGGATATGGGGCCGGATATATAGCGACACAAATCAATCGACTGGCGGTGAGATAAAATGGAAAAAATACTGTACTTGGAATGTAATTCGGGAATCAGCGGTGATATGACCGTAGGAGCACTTTTGGACCTGGGAGCGGACAAGGAGGCACTTACAAAAGCCTTGCAAAGCCTGGGAGTGGATGGATATCATCTGCATTTTGGCAGGATCAGGAAATGCGGGTTGGATGCATTTGATTTTGATGTTATCCTGGAGGATAACCAGCAGCATCATGAACACGGGACCGGTCACAGGCATAGTCATGCCCATGACCATGAAGAGGATCACGATCACGACCATGATCACGACCATGATCACGACCATGACCACAGCCATAACAGCGGCCATGCCCAACCTCATTTCCACAGGAATATTCAGGATATTTACACCATCATTGAACGCCTGGATTCCAACAGCAGGGTAAAGAACATGGCAAGAAGGATGTTTGAAATCGTGGCGGAGGCTGAGGCAAAGGCTCATGGCCTTCCTGTGGAAGAGGTTCATTTTCACGAGGTGGGTGCCATTGATTCCATTGTGGATATAATTGCTGCGGCGGTCTGTGTGGACAGCCTGGGAGTGGATGAAATCGTGGTATCTCCTCTGTCGGAAGGATATGGCACCATCCGCTGCCAGCATGGGGTCATACCGGTTCCGGTTCCTGCAACGGCTAACATTGCATCGGCTCATGGGTTGACGCTTCGGCTTACTGATAATGAAGGAGAAATGGTGACTCCCACCGGAGCAGCCATAGCAGCTGCCCTCAGGACAAAAAAAAGCCTGCCATCCTCCTTTCAGATTCTAAAAACGGGAATCGGAGCAGGGAAAAAGGATTTTAAGCAGGCAAATGTCCTGCGGGCCATGCTTTTGCAGGAAGAGGAAAAAGAGGCAGGAGAAAGGATGTGGGTTTTAGAAGCCAATATTGACGACTGCACCGGGGAAGCGCTTGGCTTTGCCATGGAATCTTTATTGGAAGCGGGAGCAGCAGATGTCTGGTATACGCCTGTTTTTATGAAAAAGAACCGTCCTGCCTATATGCTCAGCCTGATCTGCGCAGAAAGGGAGATAGACAGAATGGAAGAGATTCTGTTTATTCAGACCACCACCATCGGAATCAGGAGATATCCGGTTTCCAGAACCATTCTGGACAGGAAGATAAGAACAGTTATGACTGAATGGGGAGAGGCTGAGGTAAAAGTCTGCTCCTATAAGGGCAGAAGGTTCTGCTACCCGGAATTTGAAAGCGTAAGAAGCATTTGCAGACAAAATGGGCTTGATTACCAGACTGTATACGGGATCATACGACAGGAGGCCGAAAAATAATGGAACAGGATATTCTGAAAATAAAAGAGCGCCTGGAACAGACGATGGCAGATTATGCCAAAGAAGATATTTGTCTGGCTTTTTCCGGGGGAGTGGATTCCAGCCTGTTGCTGAAGGCTGCAGCCGATGCGGCAGAAAAGACAGGGAAACGCGTTTATGCGGTAACCTTTGACAGCCGTCTCCATCCTTCCTGTGATCTGGAGATCGCTGCCAGAGTGGCAAAGGAACTGGGAGGAATCCATAAGGTGGTTTCAGTCAATGAACTGGAGCAGGAAGAAATACGATACAATCCGGTCAACCGGTGTTATCTGTGTAAAAAGAAACTGTTCCAGTCTTTAAAGGATTTTGCCCTGGAGCAGAATATTTCTTATATCATGGATGGGACCAATGAGGATGACCTTCATGTTTACCGGCCAGGGATCAAGGCCTTAAGGGAATTGGGAATTATCAGTATCCTGGCAGACCTTCACATTACTAAGGCCCAGGTAAAGGAGCTGGCTGGCTGGTACGGGATTTCCGTGGCCTTAAGGCCTTCTGCTCCATGTATGGCGACCCGCCTTCCTTACAATACGGAAATCAATTATGATATCCTGAATCTTGTGGGAAAGGGCGAGGAATATGTCAGTTCTCTTGTGAAAGGAAATGTACGGTTACGGCTTCACAAAGATATCGTCCGGATTGAGGTGGACCAAAACGCTATGGGAGAGCTGATGGAAAACAGCGGAGAAATCCTCTCTTACTTAAAGAAATTGGGCTTTACATATATCACCATGGATCTGGAAGGGTTCCGGTCAGGAAGCATGGATGTGGGGATAAAAACCTGTGAACAGGATTGATTGAGCTTGCTATATTAGCTTTATATGTTAAGATGATGCAAAAGAGTGTGTTTCCATGTGGAATGCACTCTTTTCCTGTTTATATCATGGCTGTGAATAAATAATTATGAATTATAATATAAAATTGTGTACATTATTCATTGTGAATTTCAGTAAATACCAGCTTATCTCAATGGATTACGGAGCCATGGTCAGGGTTGAACAAGATATTGGATGTATATTTATTAATTATTACCTAAATAATAAAGATATTCTGAAAGTAAAATGTGATTTATTAACATAATTATGAAAAGTGTTGAATAAAAATACGTTAAAATGCACAAATAATACTATTGTAAACTGAAGCTATTTGTGTTAATATGTTATTGGGTTTTTTAACCATAAGCCTGTTTTTAAACAGATAAAGGGCTAATATTTTAGTAAAGGAGATCATATACCGTGGGTAACAAAGCATTGGTAAACGTGGAACCTGTTCATGTGTTTCAGTATTTTGAGGAAATCAGCAGTATTCCAAGAGGTTCGGGAGATGAAAGAAGGATCAGTGATTATTTAGTTTCTTTTGCCAAAGAACACAATCTGGAGGTCATACAGGACAAAGCACTGAATGTAATCATCAAGAAGCCAGGGACCAAAGGTTATGAAGAAAGTCCTGGCGTTGTGATTCAGGGCCATATGGATATGGTATGCGAAAAGAGACCTGATGTAATCCATGATTTTATGACAGATCCCATTCATTTAAAAATCGTAGGAGATATGCTTTATGCAGACGGTACAACACTGGGAGGGGACGACGGAATTGCCGTTGCCATGGGATTAGCGGTACTGGCATCGGATACGCTGGAACATCCGCCGGTGGAATTGGTGGTCACCACTTCGGAAGAGACGGGAATGGATGGTGCCCATGTGCTGGACCCTAAAAATGTATCGGGTAAAATGCTGATTAATATTGACTCAGAGGAAGAAGGAATTTTAACGGTAAGCTGCGCCGGCGGCTGTACTTCCCGAATCAATATTCCCATAACATGGGAAAGACCCGATCCCAGCCGGACGGCTTATACTATTGATATTTCAGGTCTGCTGGGTGGTCATTCCGGGGTGGAAATACATAAGGGAAGAGCCAATGCCAATAAGCTGATGGGCCGTCTTTTAAAAAGCATAAGCACTGAGATGGATTTTCATTTATGCTCTGTCAAGGGAGGCTCCAAGCATAACGCCATTGCCCGTGATGCTCAGGCTGTTGTGTTTGTAAATATTGATGATCTACCCGCTTTCCATGAACGGATTTCCGGTATGGAGAAGATATTAAAGGAGGAATATAGAACAGCAGACCCGGATATCAAGATTGAGCTTGAGCCATCTGAAAATATACCGGAACGAATTATGTCAAAAGAAACAAAGGAAAACATCATTCATTTTATGTTTCTGATACCAAACGGAGTACAAAGCGTAAGTATGGATATTGAAGGGCTGGTAGAGAGCTCATTGAATTTGGGAGTAGTTCAGATAAAGGAGGATAGCGTTGAAATCATTAGTTCTATAAGAAGCTCTGTTGGAAGTATAAAGGATAATATTTTTCGTACGGTTGCCGCCATTGCCAGTCTGACAAATGGAACGGTGACGGCTGAATCAGATTACCCGGAGTGGAAATATAATCCCGATTCAAAAGTAAGACCGCTTTTCATGGATATATATGAAAAGCTATTTGGCGAAAAGCCTCTTATCAGTGCAATTCATGCCGGACTGGAATGTGCAATTTTTGATGAAAAGTTTAGTGGGAACCTGGATATGATATCCGTTGGTCCTACAATGTTTGGAGTACATACGGCTGAGGAGCATTTAAGTATTTCGTCGGTCCAGAGGACGTGGAAGTTTATAACGGAAGTGTTGAAAGCGCTTAAATAGCAGCACTGATGGAACAGTTTGGGGATCGCAGTTAATGGCAGCCAATTAATCAAGCAACAACTATATAGTTAAAGGGGTACTGTGTATGAATCAAAAATTATCGAAAGGAGCATATGGCGGTGTATCTGGTAAAGACTACGTCCCATATGTATCCAAAGGCTCAGGTTTGGGCGGAAATATTACTGTATTAATCATTGGTATTCTACTGTCAGCATTGTTCTCCGCATCCACAGCTTACTCGGGAATGAAAGCCGGTCTGACTGTTGCAGCCGGGATACCGGGTTCCATTTTAGGTTCTGTATTTATAGCCATGTTTGCAAAAGATAAGGGGATTCTTGGAAAGACACTGATGCAGGGCATGGCAAGTGGCGGGGAATCAATTGCCAGCGGCATGATATTTGTTTTACCGGCAATTCTTTTGATCGGATCTAAAGTGACATTTATGGAAGGTTTTGTGATTGGTGTCGGAGGTGCACTGTTTGGCGTTGGAGCGGCTTCCCTTGTTTATAAATATTTGATCGTGGAAGAGCACGGAAAATTAATGTATCCGGAATCAATGGCCATTTCGGAAACCCTGGTTGCATCCGAAGGAGCAAAAGATTCTCTTAAATTTATGGGGATTGGGTTTGGAATTGGCGGATTTATCACGATCTTGACCAGCTCATTTTTAAATATCACCAACAATGTGATCAGCTTTGTAAATGAGCCCTTTTACAAATGGAAATTTCAACTGGAAGTGAACCCACTGCTGTTAGGAATTGGTTTTATTGTTGGTATGCAGGTATCTGTGACCATGTTTGCCGGTTCCATATTATCCAACTTTGCCGTAACTCCGCTCATTGGTTATTTTGCATCTTTAGGAAGCGGCGGACCGGCCATATGGAATAATCCCGCTGTCAGTGTCAACGGGATGGGGGTTGGCGATATTGCAGGCAGCTACGTAAAATATATTGGTGCAGGGATGATGCTTTCCGGCGGCCTGATCGGTGCGGTAAAGCTGATTCCAACTGTGTTTGCTTCCATAAAGGAAACCATGAATGCCAGAGAAAAAGGCTCAGGTTCCGGTTCTTCTGTGGAAACAGTTATATTATTGGCGGGTATTATCATAGGCTTTGTCGGAGGCTTCCTGGTGTCAGGCGGTAATATTACCATGGCTTTGCTGGGTGCTGTTTTGTCTATGGTGCTGTCCTTGATGTTTGTTATTGTTTCTGGCCGTTTAACAGGCACCATTGGGACTTCAAATCTTCCGGTATCAGGAATGACAATCGCTTCGATTGTTATTGTTACATTGCTGTTTGTGGGATTGGGCTGGAAGAGCGTGGCTGATAACAAGGCCTTGCTGTTATTTGGCTCCTTTATCGTCACAGCAATAGCGGCGGCGGGTGGATACTGCCAATCGCAAAAAGTATCATTTATTATCGGCGGAGACAAGACAGAAATGCAGAAATATTTTGCTATTGCTTCTGTGGTGGGCGTAGTTGTTGTTACCTGCGTCATACTATTGCTTTCAAGCCAGCTTTCCATGACCGGTGACAATGTTCCGTTTGCTTTGCCTCAGGCAAATTTAATGGCAACCTTGACCGCTGGAATCATGTCGGGTCAATTGCCCTGGGTCATGATCATCTGCGGCATTGTGATGGGAATTGTATTGTTTTTACTGGGACTCCCTGTAATGACAGTTGCAATAGGGTTTTATTTACCAATATCCACAACCTCTATTATTTTAATTGGAGCTCTGGTTCGTTTCTTTGCTGAAAAGTATTCTAGAAATGAGAAAGAAAAGGAAGTAAGAGTTTCTAACGGTGTAAGCTTGTCGTCAGGGCTTGTTGCCGGCGGTTCCATTATAGGGCTGATCGGAATCGTTTTGCAGGTTTCAGGTATTATTGGAGGAATCAGCCCCAAAGGCTTCGCAGCCTCAAACGGAATGGCATTTATTTTACTGGTAATACTTGTAGTAGCGTCTGCAGTACCAATTTGGAAGAGCGAAGTCAAACATGACTCATAAAATAATGTGTTTATACCTTGTTTCATGGGGCAGTTTATAACAGTTAAACTGTAATACAGAAATATGAGGAAAATACAGATCGGTGCCGGGAATCCAGTCCTGGCACCGACTTTTTTGTGCAGCAATGTTATCATATTTATGTTTCATCAATTATTTTAAAGAAGTGGCTGATTTCTACCTGTCCATAGCCCCAAATGTTATTTGGGTAAGTATAATCATTATTACGTACTGCATTCCAGATTAACTGCTTGTTAATAATATTGCCGTTCATTTGGATATAGTTTTCTTTGACAATGGCCCATTCAAAAATCATTGCCATAATACCAGCCGTATGAGCGGCCGCTGCCCCTGTTCCTGTGATGCTGCCAAATGTGTTTCCTGGAAAGGCACAGGAGATTTGATAACCAGGAGCTGCAATATCAGGCTTTATAAATCCTATTCTTGTGTAGCCTCTGCCTGATTCTGCCAAAATGGTGTCATTCTCCTGATTATAGGCAGTAACTGTCAACAGGTTTTAGGCGTTGCCAGGAGAAGTTATGGTAGTGTCCGGATCAGACTTTACAAAATATGTCTCGTCTGAGAT
>JAEWRS010000394.1 GCA_023398855.1 Bacillota bacterium | reverse complement strand
CGGTCATTCCAGCAATAAAATACTTCTGGAAGCTTACAAAAAGAATTACCAGAGGAAGGCTGGATATGCTGGATGCTGCCATTAGGTCATTCCACTTAATCTGATATTGAGAGTTTAAGGAAATGATCCCAACCGTGAGTGTCTTTAATTCGTCCTTGGATACCAGGACAGAGGAAAACATGTATTCATTCCATCCGTTAAACAGTACAAACATGGCTACTGCTGCGATTCCCGGAACAATCAAGGGTAAAATAATGTTCCAGAAGATGCGGAAGCTGGATGCTCCGTCCACTCGTGCCGCTTCGTCAAGCTCCAGGGGAATGGTCTTAAAATAAGAAACAATCATCCAGGTACTGAAAGCAATATTAGTTGCCGCATATACAATGACCAGACCAAGCAGGGAATTGACCAGATGATATTTTGAGAGTACCGCATAAAACGGCACCACCAGCATGACTCCCGGAAACATCTGGGTGATGAGCAGAAAACTCATCAGCTGTTTCTTTCCTTTAAACCGGAATCTGGTCACCCCATATCCGGCCAGACAGGCACAGGCCACACAGATCATCATGGCTGACAGACAGACCACCAGGCTGTTTAAAGTCATTCGTCCAAAATTATAGGTACTGAAAAACTTCCGGAAGGAATCCAGGGAAAACGGGTCGGGAAGCCATTTCGGCTGAGGATAATATGTCTGCGGCTCTGTTTTAAAGGCAGTGGATATCATCCACAAAACCGGTACTATAATAAAGGAAGCCATAAAAACCAACAGAGCATAGGTTGCAATCAAACTGTTTTTTTTCTTTTTCGATCTACTCATTGTCCTTTGTCACCACCTTACTCACCAGACTGATCAAATAGCAAATAAAGAACACCAAAATCCCCCAGGCAGATGCTTTGCCAAACCTTAAATCATGAAATGCCGTGCCATAAATGCTTAAGCTGATCAAATTCGTAGCAGTACCGGGGCCGCCTGCTGTCATAGTATAAACCAGGGTATATTGCTTGAACCACCAGACACAGTCCAGGATCAGAACCGTGGTCAGAATGGGCTTTAAGGATGGAACTGTGATATAGCGGAACTGGGCCCATTTGCTTGCACCGTCAATTTCTGCTGCCTCATAATAGTCCCGGGAAATGCTCTGCAGCCCTGCCAGGATCATGGTCATTACCAGGGGAAAGCCTTTCCAGATGCAGACAAAGACAACGGCAGGGAAAGCCAGCTCCTTACTCCCCAGCCAGGAGACATTGGTGGATATGAGTCCAAGTCCCTTTAAGGCACTGTTTAAAATTCCGTACATGGGATTCATGATCCAGGTAAACAAAAGAGCCACCACTGCCTCAGGAAAGAACCAGGGAAGCATGAATATGACCCGGAAAACCGTTCTCCCTCTGAATTCCCGGTTGAGTAAAGTAGCCAGGATAAATCCCAGGACAAAATGTCCTCCTACCACCAGAATCATAAATACAGTCGTAAGCAGAACCGACTGGTAAAAGGCTGCTTCTTTAAATGCTGCCGCATAATATTTCAAACCTACAAAGTTCCATTTTGTCACCAGGTTTGTATTGAAAAAGCTGATATAGAACCCATAAGCCATAGGATAAATGATCAGGGCAGCCAGCATGACAACAATCGGCAGTGTAAAGTAATATCCTTGCCTCTGGGACTTCACTTTTATTCGGACAGGTCCATGTATGTTCATGAAATTCCTCTTACTCCCTTCTCAATTTTTTGAGGGAGGATGGTTCCTCCCTCATTTTATGGTCAGTTATAATCCTCTAACAATTCATCCACATCACTCACAAGAGTTTTTACTGCTTCTTCATTTGTCTTTTCATTGGAAAACACAGATGCATAAGCATTACCAAGTGCACTTTTTAAGCCGCTTACACCGGCAAACTTAACCGTTGGACGGCAGCCGTCTGCAATCTGCTGTAAAAAGCCTGCATAATCCTCTCCAGAAATATAAGCCGCCTTCTGCCCCTCTGCTGTAGCAGGAATCTTTCCGCTGCTCTGCCAGAACGCCATATCCTTGTCATGCTCCACAAAAAACTTCAGATAATCAATGGCAGCTGCTTTTTCTGCATCGGTTGCATATGCACTGACAGAATAACCTTCCGTACCAATCATGGTTCCCGGATAATCACCAGGCATCTGGAAGGAGCCCAGCTTACCCTTTAAATCAGGATTGTTGGCATAAGCCACACCAAGAGCATTGGGACCGGTAAGGAACATGCTGGTATATCCCATGGCAAAGTAATTGGCAGCAGTGGGATAATCCACTTCCGTGATCCCTGTAGGAACCACCCCTTCTGCATTCATATTGGTCCATCTTGAAAATGCATCCATGAATTTCTGGTCTTCTGAAATGTCTGTGACCCACTTGCCGTTTTCTTCTTTCACGCAATCAATTCCATTGGACCATAAGTATGCCATGAAACGGCTTTGTCCCGAGGAATTGTTGGAGCCTACCATATCAAATCCCCATTCATCCATCTGCCCGTCATTGTTGGTATCCTTTGTAAGAGCTTTTGCAGCCGCTACAAACTCCTCCCAGGTCCTTGGAGCCTCTAAACCAGCCTCCTTAAACCGGTCTGTACGGTAGATTACTGCCTGAGGCTGAACCGCAACCGGAAAATAAGACATCTCCTCTCCCAGCATACAGGAGTCCACCACCCCATTGGCGAATTTTGCTTTTAAATCCTCCGGCACAAGTTCCCTGATATCCGCTGTCAGCCCCAGATCGTGTAAGGTTGCAACTGCATCCGCCGATGTGAAAAAAATCGTGGGAACATCCTTTGGAGTGGCTGCCATTGCAGAAAGCTTTGTGTAAATATCATTGGTGCTGACGGCCTGCACATCAATGATCACATTGGGATTTTGAGCCATATACTCTTCCGCGTACTGGTAAATAAATTTTCCGTGAGGATCCTCTCCCGCATAACCGTCAAAGACGGTGAGCAGCACTTTTTCCACATCCGTTCCTTTTTCCGCAGCACTTGTCTGAACCTTGTCCGTCTCCTTTGCTGCTGTCGCTTCAGTCTGGCTCTTTCCGCTGCAGCCTGCCAGCATTGACGTCACCATAGCAGTAGAAAGCAGCAATGCAAAAACCCTTTTCTTCATAATTAATCCCTCCAAAAAATATTTTTGTCTGTTGTTTTTAACTGCTATCATCATATCTCATTCTCCTTGTATATTCTGCATAGATTTTAGTCATTAATCACCATTTTTTAATTATATTTTTAAAGACCTTTTTTGTGAAAATCCGTTTTCCAGGCATAACAAAAGGGCTGTAATCGCTTACAGCCCTTGAAATTCTTCCCGTTTTTTAACGAACCATTCCTTCACAGCCTTGCGGTACTGCAGCGGTGAAGTTTCCATGATTGCTTTAAATTGCCTTAAAAATGTATTCACGCTGTCATACCCGCATTTTGCCGAAATGCTGGTAACACTCTCATTGGTATTTTCAAGCAGACTGGCAGCCTCACATACTCTGACACTGTTAATATACTTTATCAGTGTCTTTCCAAAATACTTGTTAAATTCTTTGCTGATGGTCGCCGGATGGAGGTAAAAATGATCACTTAAAATCTGTAAATCCAGATTTTCCCGAAAATGAATATCAATATATTCCTTGATGTCTATCATCCTTAAATTCATCACTGACAATTCACTTTCTCTCCGTTTTAGACCAAATACCCGGAACAGCAAAACAGAAATCTGGGTAATGAGGGTCCTTTCAATCGTGGAACGAAAGGGTTTGTGAACAGCCTGCTCTCCATACAGCTCCTGCAGCAGTTGTGTAATATGGGAAAAAACATCAGGATCCACATGCTTATAATGCTCTTTATACACCTGTTCTGACGGTGTAAGAAACACCTTTTTCAAATCCTCTCCAAGATTCAGACTCTCATAATAGGAAGGCCTGACCGACAACCCGTACCTTAAGAAGGGGCATTCCAAAAGCCTTCTCTGGTGATGCTCCTGACCTCCGATCACCATGATATCCCCCTGCTCCAGATGATATTTTTTTCCGCAGACATAGTACTCAGCTGAACCCTGTTCCACAAACAGGATTTCACTTGAGTTATGGATATGGTGCATCTCATTTCTCTCATATTCACAGGACCTGGATACATTGAAATTGTCCTCACTTAAGGCCCGGAAATGCTCCGGTTCCCAGTAGTCATTGATCTTGATTTCCATCTCCGCTCCTACCGTTCATCAGCCGGGAGAAACAAACTCCAAACGAGGCAAAACAAGCTTTGTGCGTTTTATCTCGTTTGCCGCAGTGGTCGCCGAATGAACATGCAAGCATGTTCGTCCGGCTCGTCACCCGCGCAG
>JAEWRS010000312.1 GCA_023398855.1 Bacillota bacterium | reverse complement strand
TAGGCCAGGCAATTGCAGATGGGGTGGATTTAATCATCGGGGGAGTGAAGGCCAACCAGACGGCCTTTGAGATCGGATTTCCAAGTCTGTTTGTGGAAACAGGAGAAGAATCCATTCGCAGTGCCCTTGGCATGGCCATCCACATGATAGAGCTAGTAAAGATAGAAAAACAAAATGAGGCCCAGCTTGAGACCTTACTGGATACTTCTTTCAGCGGGATCATTAAAATCAACGCTTACAAAGAGATTGTAACTGTTAACCGGGTGATTGAGCAGATGATGGGAAAGCCTGCCTCAGAAGTGATCGGTTTTCCAATTGATAAGGTAATCAGGGGAATTGATACGGAAGGCATTGAAGGAATCTTAAGGGGAAGCGAAGAACTTTATTCTACTTGCTTTTCCATTGGAGACCAGCCCCTGATGGTAGTGGGAGCGCCGATTCAGTATGACGGGCATTTCAGCGGAGCCATTCTGACCTGCCATAAAATGAAGGCAATGGAAAGAAGGGATCCTGAGGCTTCAGGGGCCAAGCTGGCTAACGGATACATTGCCAGCCGTAATTTCGTCGATATCTTACGGGAAGCTCCGGAAATGAAGCGGTGCATCAAGCTGGCCAGATCCTATACCCTATCCAAAAGCCCTGTGGTGATTTGCGGGGAAACAGGAACGGAAAAGGAGGTATTGGCAGAGGCTCTTCACAATAACAGTCCCCAAAAAGGGGGGCCGTTTTTAAATATTAACTGCGGCTCTTTATCCCCTCAGGAACAGAGGGAGGTTATCTTCGGTTTTTCTGAGGAAAGGAAAAAAGGGGCCTGGGAGAAGGCTGCTTATGGAACAGTCCTGCTTCAGGAAGTGGACAAGCTGTCCTTAGAGACTCAATACCTCCTATATAAGGCAGTCCATGATAAGCTGTTTTGGTGTAACAATTCCATGGTAAAACGTGCCCTTCCGGTGCGGCTTATGGTCACTACCTCAAAGGAACTGTCCCTGCTGGTAAAAAACGGCCAGTTCCGGGAAGATTTATATTTCCTTCTTTCCTCTCTTAAGATTGAGCTGCCTCCTCTTCGCAGGACCAGGGAAGACATTCCCAGACTGGTCCGCGTGTACCTGGCCCGGTTTAATACTGCTTATTCGAAATATGTGGAAATCAGCGTGGCCGCTTTAAAGACCATGGAGGAGTATTTCTGGGAAGGAAATATACTTCAGCTGGAGGTTTTTTGTGAACGCATGATTCTCACGGCCCACCGCAGGCGGGTGGAGGAAGGGATGGTGAAAGAACTGATACAGGAACTTTATCCCCTTATAAGAGAACAAAACGGCAGGATTCAGACTGTTGTGTTAAAGAATCCGGATGCAGTCCGCGTTGCGGCTCTGCTGGATAAGCATCAGGGCAACCGGACCATGGTGGCAGAGGAACTTAAGATCAGCACCACCACCTTGTGGAGGAAAATGAAGCGGTATGGGATCGGGAGCAAATATGAGCTGTAGCAGAATAAGACTTTTGCATATTGAAAAAGATTGCAATGTTTTTGCAATCTTTTTTTCAATATCAGAAAGAAAAATAAAGGCCACAAGAGAATGGTAATAAGGTTGGTGTTTCTGTCAATAGATGGAGTCCTGAAATGAGGTTATAATCCAACATAAGGTTAAAAAGGGATGAAGATAAGGAGAAATCATAATGACACCAATCATTACAAAAATGGAAGTTTATCCTGTAGCCGGAAAAGACTGCATGGAACTGAACTTAAGCGGCGCCCATGCGCCTTTTTTTACCAGAAACATCGTAGTCCTTCATGGGGACAACGGCGAGACGGGCGTAGGAGAGGTGCCGGGAGGAGAAAAAATCACCTGTGCTTTAAAAGAGTGTGTTTCCCTGGTAGTTGGTACGAAAATAGTGGAATATAAAAGCACACTGTTAAAGGTAAAGGCTTATCTGGAATCCAGGGGAGGAGAAGAGGTAAGGGGAAATCAGACCTTTGATCTGCGCACAGGAGTCCATGTACTGACGGCCATTGAAGCACCTTGCCTGGATCTTCTTGGAAAATATCTTGGCGTGCCCGCTTGTGAGCTTTTAGGGGATGGGAAACAAAGGGACCGGGTAGAAATGCTGGGGTATTTGTTCTTTATCGGTGACAGGAATAAAACAGACCTTCCTTATGATTCGGAGCCTGATGCAGAATGTGAATGGTACCGTCTCCGCCATGAAGAGGCCCTGACAGGGGAAAAGATCGTTGCAACTGCAAGGGCTGTCAAGGAAAAATACGGGTTTAAGGATTTTAAATTAAAGGGTGGCGTTTTATCCGGAGAACATGAGATGGAGGTGATCCGGGAGCTGAAAAGGGCATTTCCCAAGGCTCGCATTGACTTAGATCCTAACGGCGCCTGGCTTCTTACGGAGGCTGTTGAGTATGTGAAGGGGATGGAGGGGATTCTGACCTACTGCGAGGACCCTTGTGGGGCAGAAGGCGGATATTCGGGAAGAGAAATCGTCAGCGAATTCCGAAGAAGGACAGGGTTTCCTACTGCCACCAACATGATTGCAACGGACTGGCGGGAGGTTGGTCACGCCCTGGAAAGCCAGGCCGTTGATATCATCCTGGCTGACCCTCATTTCTGGACCATGAGCGGTTCTGTGCGGGTAGCCCAGATGTGCCATGAGTTTGGTTATACCTGGGGTTCTCATTCCAACAACCATTTTGATATTTCCCTGGCAATGTTCACTCATGTGGGGGCGGCTGTTCCGGGGAGATACAACGCCTTAGATACCCACTGGATCTGGCAGGAGGGCTTGGAAAGGCTGACAAAGGAGCCTCTTTCCATCATAGACGGCTGTGTGGAGGTTCCCAAAAAGCCGGGCCTTGGTATTGAGGCAGACATGGAACAGGTGAAAAAAGCTCATCAGCTGTATCTGGATCACTGCCTGGGAGGAAGAGACGATTCCGTTGTCATGCAGTACTTGATTCCCGGCTGGAAATTTGATCCCAAAAGGCCATGTCTTGTCCGGTAATGGAAACAGGCATGAAGAATTCTAATGATACAATCGGTATTAGCTATTGGATTTATCAGGTTTTCGTTGATATAATGCATATATCAATGGGCTAGTTGAGAGAAAAAATAAGCAATATCGCCAAACGGAGGGATTAAATGGATATGATACAAAAAGGTACACCAGTGGTAACAGAGATGCAGGTCATTCCTGTTGCAGGGTATGACGGCATGCTGATGACGTTAAGCGGAGCCCATGCTCCCTGGTTTACCAGAAACCTTGTAATCTTAAAAGACAGCGCAGGAAATTCGGGAATCGGTGAGATTCACGGGGGAGATTACACCTGTGAAGCATTGAAAAGCTGCATTCCTCTTGTGGTGGGTCAGACAATTGGAAAATACCGAACAATATTGAATAACATTCATAAGGCAGCTGGGCGGGGAAAAGAAGATGATGGAGAAGGGATACAGACCTTGGACATCAGCAAGCTGAAATTTGTGGTAAAAGCAGAATGGGCCATTGAGTGTGCGCTTTTGGATTTACTGGGAAAGCACTTAGGACTTCCCATGTGCGAATTACTGGGAGATGGAAAGCAGAGAGATGAGGTAGAGACATTGGGCTATCTCTTCTATGTCAGTGATAAGGAGAAAGCACGGGAAGGTCTTGAATATCTGGATGAGGGAGACAGCCATGATCCCTGGTTCAGGCTTCGCCGCCAGGAGATGCTGACACCGGAGCGGATTGTGGAACAGGCCCAGGTGCTTCATGAAAAGTATGGATTCAGGAATTTTAAGCTAAAGGGCGGCGTTTTAACAGGGGAAGAGGAGATGGTGTCAGTCCGTGCCCTAAAAAAAGCTTTCCCAAAGGGACGGATCAACATTGATCCCAACGGAGCCTGGAGCCTTAAGAAAGCCATTGAGATCTGTAAGCCCATGGAAGGAATCCTGACTTATATCGAAGATCCCTGCGGCCCGGAAGCCGGTTATTCAGGCAGGGAAGTGTTGGCTGAATTTAAAAATGCGGTGAACCTTCCCGTAGCAACCAACATGATTGCAACGGATTGGAGGCAGTTTTACCATAGTGCTGCTTTGAAATCTGTGGATATCGTGCTGGCTGATCCTCATTTTTGGGGATTTGGGGGAAGCGTACGCATGGCTCAGATTTTAAATGACTGGGGCTTGACCTGGGGCAGCCATTCCAACAATCATTTTGACATCACCCTGGCAGCCTTTGCTCATACGGCAGCGGCAGCGCCCGGTAAGCCGACAGCCCTTGACACTCACTGGATCTGGCAGGATGGACAGAATCTGCTGGAAGATACGCCTGCGATTTTGGACGGGTATTTACAGGTCCCGGAGAAGCCTGGTCTGGGAGTTACCTTGAATATGAAACGGGTCATGGAGGCCAATGAGCTGTATAACAGCCTTTCCTCTCATGACAGAGATGACGCCATGGCAATGCAGTATCTCATCCCTGGCTGGAGGTATGACTGCAAAAGGCCGGCACTGGTAAGGTAAGCTATTTGCTTTTCAATAGAAAAGCAGAAAATTATATACATATAAATGGAGGGGTATTTCATGAAAAAAAAGAATTTGAAGAAAAGAGTACTTTGTTTTGCGCTCTGTTTAAGCATGGCATTGATGAGCGGCTGCGGGGGCGGTGCAGGTGCTGCTTCAAACGGAACCAATGGTTCCAAGAAGGCAGAAGAATCCAGGTTTGTGTTTGCGGGACCCAATAACATCACCCAATGGGATCCGCTGAATGAGAACAAGACAAATGCCTATATGCTTTCCAAGCTAACCTATAACACTCTGGTGAACCCATATGGGGAAAATAATACCATAAAGCCGGAACTGGCTACAGAATGGAGCGTATCAGCGGATGGGCTTGAGTGGACCTTTAAGCTGAAAGAAGGGGTAAAGTTCCACAATGGAGAAGATTTCAATGCAGATTCCGTGGTAGCAACCTTAAAGCGGATGCTTGATAATCCCACACTGGTTCATACAGCTTTCTGGCCCTCACTGGAAGGTGTGGAAGCCAAAGATACCTATACGGCTGTTATTAAACTGAAGGAGCCATGGGGAGCTTTACTGAACCAGCTGATTGATACACCTATGTTTCCTGCCAAAGCACTGGCTGAAAAAGGAGATGCTCTCTTTGAGTTTAACGAAACAAATAAACCAATCGGTACAGGCCCCTGGATCGCTGACAAATGGACGCCCGGACAGGATGCGTAATTTGTCCGCAATGAGGATTACTGGGATTGGGGCGATGACAAGAGTAACGTTGACAGAATCATATACCGGCCTGTCATAGAAGATACCACACGTGTTTCCGGCATCCAGACAGGCGATTTGGATATGATTGATGCGGTTCCAGTGGAGCAGGCTGATATGCTTTCCAGCGTAAAGGGTGTAAAGGTGGAAAAGATTTTAGGCTCTGCCATTGTTCATCTGGGCTTCCGGTGTACAGACGGAAGGATTTTTGAAGATTTAAATGCCAGACAGGCAGTGAACCATGCGTTAAACCGAGAGCTTCTGGTGCAGTCCATAGCAGGAGGCGGGGCAGCAAGTGACTGGTCTTGTCCGGAAGGAGTCCTGGGATATGATAAAGAAAACTCCAAGATTCCGGAATATAATGTAGACATGGCAAAAGACCTGCTTTCCAAAACCTCTTATGCAGGAGAAGAGATATCTTTTATCGCTCCAACCGGAGTATTTGCAAGAAATAAAGAAGTGGCTCAGGCAGTTCTGGCTATGCTTACTGATGCCGGATTTAAGGTGAATTTAGAGATCATGGAAAATGCGGCTTTCCAGGAGCGGCGGGCAGCTGGAAATTACGATTTATACATTCAAAGGTATCCATTTCAGGCAGGTGATCCTGACTCAGTTATCACCCAGAGATGGTTAAATGATGCTCATAAGTCCGGGTATGTAAATGAAGAAATGAATGAGAAGATTATGGAGCAGAAACGGGAAAGTGATCCGGTAAAACGGGAACAGCTCTTAAAAGAAGTGTTTGCCATGGAATGGGCTGAGGCAGCCCCTCATCTGTCTCTTTACCAACAGGTGACAACCCTTGCGTACCGGGAGAGCATTACAGGCTTAAAGGCCCGGATCGACAATGTATTTGACTATTCCAGAGTGTCAAAAACCGCAAAATAATAGGTTAAGGCACCCATCTTGAAAGGGGATACAGTTTTGCTGAAATTTATATTAAAACGTTTGGGATATACAGTCTTTGTCCTGTTTGGGGTATCTATCTTAACCTTCGGGCTTTTAAAGCTTACGCCAGGGTCCCCGGCCCGTCTGATGCTTTCCGATGATGCCACTGAGGAGCAAATCAGAGAAAAGGAAATAGAAATGGGCTTAGACCGTCCGCTGACCGTTCAGTATGTCAGTTACATAGCAGGAGTTGTAAAGGGAGATTTAGGAGATTCCTTATTTTATAGAATGCCTAATTCTACCCTGATCTTTCAGAGATTGCCGGCTACCGCGTATTTAACGCTGGTAGCCATGGGAATCGCTTTGCTTATCAGCATTCCAATGGGAATTATTGCCGGAGTAAAGAGAGGTTCTGTCATAGACTTGTTTGCCATGATATTCGCCCTTCTTGGGCAGTCCATATCAGGTGTGGTATTAGGACTTA
>JAEWRS010000278.1 GCA_023398855.1 Bacillota bacterium | reverse complement strand
TTCGCTTTTTGGATGGCATCCGCAGATAGGACACGGATTGCATTGACTGACATGGTATGGATGTTGCTCATTGGTATTGTCCTCCTATTTGTAATCTTATTTCTTTCATGTTTTGGGGGCCGGTTACAATCAGAGTATTGGGGAACCTGCCGTTTCGGATCTTGGATATAGGAAAATCAAATGTCCCGGCAAATTTAAGCCTTCCTGACATATTATAGACTCTGCAAGAATCTTCATTATACAAAATTACATGATCCCCGTCAATATCTGCGCGGGTGTACTGATACTTAAAACCTTTGGAAAAAACCAGATTCCCATTGGGTTTGTATATATCCAGCCTGAAAGGATTTTCTCCTTCTCCATTATCCACAATAAGCCCAACATATTTCTCAGAGCAGAACACACTCTTTATTTCCTCCTCCACCGCCACCTGCCGGATCATCTCCGGAGAAAGCTCATTCTTTGTGGAATAAAAGGATACACTGTTATCAGCAAATGCACAGGAGTATGTATTGTCAAGAAATTGTACCTGTGCTACCAGAGAGGATTCATAAGGCTCGTCAAAGCCTCCCACCAGCCTGTCCTTTACACTTTTGCCGATTTCTGCAAAATTATGGAACGCAACCCTGCCGTTTAACGTGCCATTTTTCAAATAGGAATATGCTCCAACCAGCTGAGTTCCGTCTGGAGATAAGCTGATATCCACCGGATAACCGGAATCGCCGCCTAACAACGCCTTGATTTTTACACCCAGGGTGCTTCCATCCCTCTTAAAAAAATAAACATAATTGGATGCTGAGTCCTCCAAAATGGCTGCTACCACTCCGTAAGAAGACACCGTTGCCTTTACAATGGGAAGTACTGTAGTCGCTATGCCCGTGTTTCCCATTTTATCAAAAATATAGATGGAATTACCCTGCTGATCCGCAATGGCAGCATAATCACCGTTTACCCATGCTTTGGGGGATTTCATCTCATAGCTTTGTATCCACACTTCTTTGCCCTTAGAATCCAGATAGGAGGCGCCGTCCTTACTGTATTTTAATACATTGGATCCATAGCTAATATATCCCACATAGCTTCCCTCATTGATCTGCTTATCCCATACAACGCCGTACTGGGTATACTGGTAAAGAGTGAAATATTCGTACAATCCTATGCCGCCTGTTAAAAGCACCAAAAACAGAACCAGAGCTATCCTGATTTTTCTTTTCCTCACCTTGGTGAGAGCCTTTTTAATAACCTCCTGGCTATCTCCGCCCGCCTGAGGTGAAGATGAAACAATCTGCCTGCGAAGCTGATTTTTCTTAATCTCTCTGTTCATAGAGTCCCTGTCGCTCATGCTCTTTTCTCCCAAAAAATACCCATATATATTGGTAGTATACATCATTTCGGGAAGAAACGCATTATTTTTTTCTAAGGCAGAAGTAATTTCTGGCCTGCAACAATTTTATTTTCATCTTCCAGTCCATTAAGCTCACAAATTTCCCTCAGCTTATTTACCGTATGATACTCAGCAATACAGATCCCATAGAGAGTCTCTCCCTCCTGTACCACATGAATCCGTTGACTCCCGTTTACTGCCGCCGCTGTTTCCTGGGTGGCCGGCTGAGTCGCCGCTTCAGCCGCAGGCTGAGTGGCTGGCTGGGTCTCCGGTGGCAGCGTCTCTGCCGCAATGGTCTCTGCCGGCATTGTTTCAGACATGGTCTCCTTACTCACCGCTGTAGTTGGATAGACGCCTCCCTCGGCCTCTTCCACAACGACTTTGGATTCACTCCTGTTTCCCTGCTCTTTCTCTTTTTTCCCAATGAGAATCTGCTCTGCCTTGGCAGGAAGTGCCGATGCAATCACGCTTTCCATGGCCTGCATCCGTTCATAGTTATTAAACATAACAATTCCGCCAGCTAATATGACGACTGACATGGCCATACACAGGCCCCGGAGAAGCCCAACCGTCTGATGCCGGTCAGTAACTTCCACCTTATGCTCGTCCATCCGCTTGCGGAATTCTTCGATAACCTTATCATTTGTATCTGTTTCGATACGTTTTACATCCTTTCGCAGCACCATATAGTCCTGCATCGTCTGATTTCGTTCATAGTAAATGCTGTATCCCTGCAGCTTGTAAAACCCATCTTCAGATGTTATGTAAATTGTCTCCTCACCGTCTGTTCCATTGCACAAATACATCAGCTTGTTGGGTTCCCCAAAATACTGAATATGCTGTTTCCAGTAATTGATGGGACTTAGATCATCTCCGGGCCTGCCGCATATAAACCACCCCTGGACAGACCTCTTGGGAAAAAGCTGCTCCATGTTCCGGTAGGCTCTTTTCCATGACATTTCAGAAAATGTCACTCTTTTGCCGGACTCCGTTACATCCTCCATTTCCATAGCACCGTCAATGAAGATATAAGGTGTACCGTCATTAAATTCCATGCCGCCTAACAGAAGACCAACCCGCAGTTCCTGTCCACCTCCAGGATACAGACGTTTTAAATAAGTATTCACATAGTCTTCCACATAAAGTTTTACAATCTGATCCCGTTCGCCGATCTGCCTGATATTCTTCGGCAGCTTCGGGAACGGATTATATAATTCACCCATTGGCTCACCCCGCTATTCTATTTAATCCAATGAATCATAGCATACAATGGGCGAAAATCGTGTCAAAGCGGGGCGGAACTTTCCCATAACTTTTCGACAAGATAAATACTGTGGCTGATGCAGTCAGCCATTCTCATGACAACGGAAAGCCTGATGCTCTGCAGCATCAAAGGGTCATAATTCCCGCAGCTTCCAACGATTCCGGTAATAAAAATATCCCCCACGGCCCGAAGCTCCTTGCTCACTCCAAGACCAGGCTTTAGCGCACCTTTTCCCAACGTCACGTAGCCAATGTGTTCCATGCTCCCTACAGAGGCATCCACAGCCACCACCACATGATCCGGATAACGAAGTTTCAAAATGGCCTGATATGTTTCCAGATTCATGGCATGAACCGGACGTTCCAGAGTTCCCAGGATCTCCAGATATTCAAGCCCTTTTTCCTTTAGCTTGTATCCGATCAGCGGTCCTAAGCTGTCCCCAGTAGAACGGTCAGTTCCAATGCATAAAAACAGCACCCCAGACACCTTTCCGTTTTCCTGCTCCGCACATATCATATCGTAAAGCCTGGAAGCAAAATCTTCTGCCTCAAAGGTTTGCTTTGTATCGTAGTAAAAAACGTCACGGTTTCCGCGGATCGCAATTCTTTCCCATAATTTCATAATATCCTGCCTTGCTGTCCTTATTTCTGCAGGCAATGAGCCAAGAGCA
>JAEWRS010000257.1 GCA_023398855.1 Bacillota bacterium | reverse complement strand
GGCCACTCATGCTGATTCCGCCTATTCCAATAAAATGAATTGCCTCTGGTTTATGAAAATCAATTTGATACATGCTTTTTCCATCCTTAATTTTTGTTTTATTTAGTATATAATGCCTTCCTTTATTTTTACCGCTTTTCTTTTGTAAAAGCAACTGCTTTCCTTTTATTATATAAGAAAGCACTGAGAAAATCTACAATAGAATTTTAATCAAAAAAAATGCACCTTACAGATTTTATGTCCTGTAAAGTGCATTTTATGACACAGTTCTTATAACCCCTGGGCAATGGGCGCCACTTCTTCCCCATAACTTTCTCCTCTTGCCGGTAATGTCCCTACTACAGATACCATTAAATAGAGCATTTCCTTGAAACTCCTGAAGGGCTGCTCTACCCTGCCTTCCCGCCAGTAAATGATACCCTGCCACGTACAATGCTCATGAAACATGATCCTGATGGAAAATGTTGCCTTTTGTCCTCCCCTTCTGCAGATAGAACAAGCCTCATTTGTAATCAGCTGGCTATAATCCAGACCATATTTTAAAAATTTTTCATTAAATAGTGTGGTTTTCATAAAATTTCCAAGAGTCTCCGCCAAATCAGCAGGTAAATCATGCTGTTCTGTAAAGTCAGCCGGGATATACTGATAATTTCCAATAATCCTTCCGGAATCATAAGCATCGACAGCAACATGAAAGGTGTTTAATATTTCCCCAACCTGTCCTGATTGGGGATGCCCCTTTAGCATCCGGTTCATGACGAAAATCATCTGAAGTGTGCTTTCAAACGGCTCCTGCTGATCTCCTTCATCCCAAAAGATCAAACCCTGCCAGCTGGCATGGTAACGATACTGCACATAAATTCGGAACGTGTACTGCTTTCCCTTGCGCTCTTTCACCTCACTGATCCTGGCTATAAGTTCATCTGGATCTGTACCCGGGAAATGACGCATCTGGAATGTCTGTCTGGGACAACTCATGGAATCAAGTACCCTGTCCATATTAAGAATCATCTCCATCATACTGCTGAAATGGATACCATTGGGATCATCCCAATGAAACATAACTCCCTTAATGCCGCAATCATCATACTGATCTACTGCTATGGTAATATACCGGTCAGTTCCTCGAACAACACTGACTTTTCCTTTTATCATTCTTGTCACCATTATCCTTTTGTTATGATATTATTATAAACCAAGGCGGTTACATATTTGTTACATCTAATGTTTTACTTAATTTTATATATTGACCATAACCTGTCAATTAATTTTATGTCTCTGAACAAAATATTTTGCCTTTTGCAGACACCTGCTGTGCTTGGATGAATGGCAAGGCCAGGAAAGTGCTGGAATGGTATATGAAAATGTTGGCATTCAGTCAGAAAATAAAGACTTATTGGATCATAAAGTGGAACTTTGCGGCACAGGGGCTGCTTGATGATACAAGAAGCCAGCCTCGAATATTACAAATGGGCTTTATATATGTCTTAGATTTTTTCATGCACTTATAATCACTATTTATCTGAAAGAAAACGCCCGAATATTACGTATTTGTAGTTGTTTAAGACACTGAGAAGGATATTTCCAAGAACCCCAATGGCAAGGATCTCTCCAATCCCCACAGTAATCATGGCGTACCAGATCATATCCGCTGAGCCATACGCATACCGGAGGACCCAAGGGATGATAATCGTATTAGTTAATATAGGGGAAATACATACCAGCCATCTGTTTTTCCTAAGATGATAGGAACCGATAGCTCCGATGAGTGTAGCCAGGCTCCCGAAAATCACATCCAATGTAGCTGCTCCGCATAATAAATTGGACAGAAAACATCCAATAAACAGTCCGGGGATCGCCGCCGGCGTAAAAAACGGAAGAATACAGAGCATCTCTGATATTCTGAACTGGATGGGGCCAAAGCTGACAGGTGCAAAAATCATAGTCAGCACCGTGTAGACTGCGGCAATCACCGCTGAAAAAGCCATGAAATAGGTCTTTTCTGAAGTTTTGTAATGCATATTCAATTCTCCTTTAGTTTTGTTTTAGGTGTGGAAGGTCTCGAACACACCGGTCTTTACTTGCAAAAATCCCCCGTAGATCAAGGTTTTCTGCGACCTTGGTACGGGAGATACTATAGCATAAATCACCTAAAAATGCAAGCCGTACCCCAAATTTACCCACAATCCACAATGCCTGTCAAACTGCCCGGAAGGCATCGCAATCAGTATTTCCGGGCAATAATCTGTTACGGCATAATTCTGTCCGGTTACAATAGAAATATTAATGTATTGGTATATTACTTCATCTGCAAGTAATGTTATCCCAGCGGCTCAAAAAAGCGCCTTGTCTTAACTGGATTAATTTTTATTTATGATGAGCCGTTCTGCACTTTTTCCAAAGAAATGGTAGCCGGAACCACCCTCACTGATGATGTCAAGCACTTCATCCGGCTTAGTAACCAGAACACCGCCCATGGTTGTGACCCCGTGCTGAAAAAAGGCATCCGGAAGCATGCTGGCAGTTGGCCCGGTGACAATCACCTGGGCACCAGGCTTTATCATATTCAGTAAATCCGGGAGGGTGTCGTTGAGCACAGTAACACCTGTAATAACCAAAAGATCAGCCTCCGGAATATAGCTTGATGCATCTTCCGGGCACGCATAGTGCTCAAGCTCTTTTCCTTTTAAAGTACGGTTGTCCATTTCAAGTACCTTGAAGTCGGCCTCGGCCGCAATCAGCCTTTTCAAAATGGGAACCAAAGCCCCCACGACAACACTCTTTCCACCTTGGGGAATCTGCACATGATCAAAGGCATCCACCCCTGTTTGGAGTTGATACCCTTTTGCCGCTCCACTTTGCCAGCAGGCAGCGGACAGGGCATTCAAGGTAGCAATTGCCAATGTTTTTCGCAGAATATTGGAATGATCCAAATCGGACAGATAATCTGCCGCACTTCGTCCTTTCAGTCTGCCGGATAAGGGCATTGCTTTCGCAGAGCTGGGACAGCATACAGCCGCCGGTATCTCCTTCACCGGTGTGAAGCACAAGCCTCCCATACCATTGCTTAGCTTTACTCCAGAAAAAAACAGTCCGAATACCGCTCTTTCCACAGTAATAGATTCCAAATCACTTCCCAAACAGTTTTGCACAAGTGCTGTAGTTTCTTTTAACAAAATATTTCCCATAAAGTACACCCTTATATCTTTATATTTAAAAAACATATCAACAGTTTCTAATATATCAATAATTGATCCTATATCTTTCATGTAACAGCATTGATATAATGTATATTTAATACTGAGATTTATAGTTTGACAATATGCCCATTTTTACGTTCTGCCCGATCTGGGATCAATGCCGTCTTATATAACATCAAACTATTTTTAACAGCATACCTTCGAGTATGCGTTCAATTTCTTTCCTTTTATCCACAACATATATATGTTCTCCGATTTCATGTACAAAAACCTCGGAAGACGCCTTAGGCGCATGGCTTGTAATGGAAACCCCCATCATCTGGTTTCCCCCTCCTGCCAAATACCATAGCGGGATGTCCTCCGTGCCATTGCCCGCTGCAAGACTAATTTCCCGGTCAGGCAGAATTAACCTTGCCATTGCGGTCACAAGAGCGGTTTCCCATGGCGAACAACGAGGGTGCGCTTGAAGCGCCGTTCCCGCAAAGGGCATGAAACGAGAGATCCTTAACTGATATAGTCTGTTAAACTGTTTTAGATAAAACAAATGGGCAATCCGGTCTGCATCGCTCTCTCCCAGCCCTACCAGCATCATGGTACGGCTGGGCATTGCAAGTTCCTCGCAGATTTCAAGCAGCCTCTGACGCTGTTCAAGACTGTCACCGGGCTTCACGGTGCGAAATATTTCGGGATTGGTGCATTCCAGAGAACTGGTGATACTCTCTACTCCTAAGCGCTTCAGTTCCAGAACTACTTGCCGGGAAAAAGAAGGTCCCAGATTCACTTCAAGCTGCAAGTTGGAATGCTCGCGGATTGTCCGCACCATTTCAAGAAGCGCTTCCTCAAAACCGCCCTTTAAATCAGTTCCCCCACTGATATGAAATTGCCGAATACCCATGGTTTCAATCAGCTCCAATCCTCTTAAAAGAGCGTCCATGGGAAAGTGATCTTCCGTAAAAAAGCTGCAATAAGAACAGCGGGGAGC
>JAEWRS010000233.1 GCA_023398855.1 Bacillota bacterium | reverse complement strand
CCAGAGCTGCGCTAAAGGGGGGAGCGCAGGCAATTAAGGTTCATGCAAATGTTTGGCACCGGGCCAGCGGACATACATTTGGAACATTTGTAGAGAACCGCGGGTTTCTTAAGGAGCTGATAAAGCTCTGCGGTAAGGTGCCGGTGGGTCTGGTCCCAGGCGGGCAGGAAGCATTTATTACCAAGGAAGAAAGGCTTGAGGCAGAAGAAATGGGTCTTTGCTTTTTTTCCTCTTACATACAGCATCTGCCCTGTTATATGATGGAAAGTAAGATCTTGGACAAAATGGCGGCAATCGACTGCACATATAACCAGAATACGCTGGATGGGGTACGATTATCTGATATAGATATCCTGGAATGCAGCATCCAGCCGGGGGAGCTTTATGGAACTCCATTAAATTACGGCGATATCATCCGTTATACGGATATCTCTGCCAAGGCAGGCAAGCCTACACTGATTCCTACTCAGAAAAAGATCCGCCCAGAGGAAGTCCGACACCTTTATGAAGCTGGCTGCAAAGCCGTCATGATCGGAGCAGTGGTCATGGGAAAGAATCCCACAGCAGACCAGGTAAACGCTGCGACCGAACAGTTTAAAAATGCAATCGATAAATTATAAACACTATTTTTTAGGAATATGGAGGAAAAATATATGTTACAGGGGACATTAATTATCATTGCTTTTCTTATTATTGCTGCTTTCATGATGGCGAAAAAACTGCCGACCCTTCTGGCGCTGCCGCTTTTGGCGATTGTTATCTGCATGATTGCAGGAGTTCCTGCCGTGGGAGTGAATGGGGAAGGGACCCAGATTGGATGGCTTTCCACTGTACTGGAGGCTGGTACCGTACGGATGGGCTCTGCGATTATGGCTGTTATTTTTGGTGCCTGGCTGGGTCAGCTGATGAACAAAACCGGGGTAACTGAGAATATCATTAAAAAAAGCGCGGAGCTGGGCGGTGACAGGCCGCTTGTTGTAACGCTGATTATGGTAACAGCCGTGGCGCTTTTATTTACAACGTTAAGCGGCTTGGGTTCTGTCATCATGGTGGGAACGATTGTGCTGCCTATTCTGATTTCAGTGGGTGTTCCGGCCGTCAGTGCTGCAAGTATATTTTTGATGGCATTTGCAGTGGGTCTCAGCTTCAATATTGCCAACTGGACCTCATTTTCCAGTATTTTCGGTTTGGAGATTGCCCAGATAAAAGGCTTTGAAGTTTACATGCTGGTACTTACTATGACCGCCACCATTATTTTGATTTTTATGGAGTTTAAGAAAAACGGAGTTAAATTCGCTTTTTCCGCACCAATATCTGATCCGGTTCAAGCCAAGCAGCTCAGAGGCATGTCCGGAGGGCTTGCTATGATAACGCCTCTTATTCCCATTGTTCTGGTGGCATTCCTTAAGGTTCCCGTTGTACCTTCTTTTCTGGCTGGTATATTGTGGATTCTGGTTTTTACCAGCAGGAGTTTTTCAAAGGCAATGAATCTTCTTGTGAAAACCTGCTATGACGGAATCACGGATGGAGCTCCTGCAATTATTTTAATGATAGGCATTGGTATTTTATATCTTGCGGTGACCCATTCCATGGTAAAAGAAGTATTAAATCCGTTTCTTATTGCTGTAATTCCTTCATCAAAGATAGGATACATAATATTTTTCAGTATCCTGGCTCCCTTATCTTTATATAGAGGGCCAATGAACTTATTCGGTTTGGGCTCAGGAATTGCGGCCCTAATCATTGGCATTGGAACCTTAAATCCCCTGGCGGTCATGGGTGCATTTCTGTCAGCAGAAAGAATACAGGGGTGCGGAGATCCAACCAATACCCAGAACGTCTGGACGGCAAATTTCGCTGAGGTGGATGTGAATACCATAACAAAAAAACTGCTTCCATATCTATGGGCGGTATCGGTGATGGGCGTTATAATTTCAGCATTTATATACTTCTAAGCATTCAGACAGGAGATTTTATTTTATGAAAGTACGTATCGGAATTGATGTGGGCGGCACATTCACAGATGCAGTTGCCATTGATAATGAAACATTTGAACTGGTCGGCGTTGTAAAAACGCCGACCACCCATAATTCTTCCAGGGGCGTTGCAAAAGGAATTGTACAGGCGCTGCAGAAAATTATGGAAGACTGCTGCATCAGTCCGGAGGATGTGGTATTTATTGCTCATGGAACAACTCAGGCGACCAATGCCCTGTTAGAAGGGGATGTAGCTCCTGTGGGCATTGTTACCCTTGGAAGCGGCCTGCAGGGAGTAAAAAGTAAATCAGATACAAACATTGGAGACATTGAACTGGCAGCAGGAAAATATCTGGTGAGCCAGAATGTTTATGCGGATACGTCAGAGGTTCATCATTTGGACAGCGCCATAGAAAGCGCCATCCATTCTCTGTTAGAGAGAGGTGCTTCAAGCATTGTTGCAGCAGAGGCATTCAGTGTGGATGATCCGGTTCATGAAAACATGGCCCTGGAAATCTGCCGGAAGATGGATGTTCCTGGAACAGCTACAAATGAAATATCCAAGCTGTACGGTTTGAAAATCAGGACCAGAACTGCTGTGGTGAATGCCAGCATTATGCCTAAAATGCTGGAAGCAGCCACCATGACGGAAAAGAGCATTAAGGATGCAGGAATTAAAAGTCCGCTTATGGTCATGCGCTGTGACGGCGGAGTCATGACCGTGGATGAGGTGAGAAACCGGCCGATTATGACAATTCTTTCAGGCCCTGCTGCCGGTGTTGCAGGAGCCCTTATGTATGAAAAGCTGACTGATGGTCTTTTTTTTGAAGTTGGCGGTACATCAACGGATATATCCTGCGTAAAGGATGGAAAGGTCATGATCCAGTATGCTGAGGTAGGAGGACATAAAACCTATTTAAACAGCCTGGACGTGAGAACCGTGGGAATCGGGGGAGGCAGCATGGTCCAGATAAAGGATGGGAAGGCTGTGGATATGGGGCCAAGAAGTGCCCATATTGCTGGACTGGACTATGAAGTCTATACGGATGCCGGTCTGATTCAGAATCCGGTATTAGAGACCATCAGGCCGGTGCCTACTGACCCGGAGTACGGGGTAATCGTATGCGACAATGGAGTAAGGGTCACCCTGACAATGGCTGGGGCAGCCAACATTGCCGGTTATGTGAAGCCGGATGATTACGCCTGCGGGAATGTAGAGGCAGCCAGAAAGGCCTGGAAGCCCCTGGCGGACAACATGGGCTGCTCGGTAGAGGAAGCGGCCAAAAAGGTAATGGCTTTTGCTGCAGCAAAAAATGCAAAGGTAGCGGAGCAGCTTATGAAGGATTATAGCATGCGGCCGGAACAGACTATTTTTGTAGGCGGAGGCGGAGGGGCGGCAAGTGTGGTGCCTCATCTGGCTGAAACACTGAAGCATAAATACCGGATCGCCGGCAATGCGGCGGTCATTTCCACGATTGGTGTGGCTTTGGCAATGGTCCGGGATATGGTGGAACGAACGGTTTCCAATCCTACCCAGGAAGATATTTTAAGCATTCGCAGAGAGGTGGAACAAAAAGCCATACAAAGCGGTGCCGCACCAGGAACCATTGAAATTCACGTGGATGTGGACACCCAGAAAAATCTTGTAAGAGCCATTGCAGTGGGGGCTACGGAAATGAGAAGCAAAACCTTGGGCAGCGCAAAGCTGTCAAAGGAGGAGCTATTAAAGCTATGTGCAGAAAACCTGACAGTGGCTTCTGAAGAATTGTCCATAACAGCTGAGAATGGCCGCATGTTTGCGGTGCAGTATAAAAGGATAGAACGGAAGCTGTTGGGTCTGGTCAAAATAACCACAACGCCTCTGCGCTTGATTGACGAAGAAGGGATTATACGTCTTCAGAAAAACAATGCAATGGTTGCTGAGTCAAAGATAAAGGATTGGGAAGCAAAGACAGACTGGTTCCTGGAAGAGCTGACCGTTTTTAATGACGGAGGAGCTAATCTTCCCAATATTTATCTGGTATCAGGAAAGCGTATCATTGATCTGTCCGGACTTCAGAACAAAGAGCAGATCTGCGGCCTTGGAAATGCAGAGCTCACGGGTTTTGACAAAGAAGAAAAGGTTCTGATTGTGGCAACAAAAAGGGCTGATTCATAAAGCAGCAGGAAAATGAGAAAAAACTGACAGGCGGTGAATGATCTTGAATAATATATCCATGCCCTTTCCCGGCAGAGAGCTGGCGGAGGAAGAACTAAGCCGTGACAGCTGCAGCAGCAAGGTTCCTGCATGCGACAGACCTGTAATCACGGACAAAGCCTGGATAAAGGGAGTCAGGGCAGCAGAACTGATTTTTAAGCGTTACCAGGGAGAAACGGATTTTCTGGAAATTATAAAACAAAGCGGTCTGACTTGTGAAAAAATTCATATTGACTATGTTATGGGAAATCAGAGGTATTTCAGTGATTATTTAACGGGGCAAAAGCGGATTCACCTTTATATGAAATCCATTTCACTTTGGGCAGAGGAAAATGAAATGGGGGAACATGAGGCAATAAACTTAATCCTGAGCCATGAATACTATCATTATCTGGAATGGAGTGAGCTGGGACTGACCAGCAAGGATTACCAGGTGCCAATGGTGAAGCTGGGCAGTTTAAAAATTGGAAAAACAGGAATCCGGGCTTTGTCAGAGATCGGTGCCCATGGTTTTGCCTGCCGTTATTACCAGCTGGCACATAACTTTTAAGAGTAGCACCGTACTCAATACAGGCAGGTAAAAAGAAAGGAGAAGGTACATGAAACAGGATTTGTATTATGATGTGGTGATCATCGGCGGTGGTCCGGCTGGGACGGCAGCAGCCATCGCCAGCGCCAGAAACGGGGCCAGAACGCTTCTTGTGGAACAAAACGGCTGCCTTGGAGGAATGCTGACTATGGCAGGTACTGGTCCTCAGATGACCTTTCATGCTGGAAGCACACAGGTTGTGCAGGGAATTGCTGAGGAAATCGTGGAACGAATGGTAGAGGAAGGCTTTTCTCCTGGTCATATGGAGGATTTCGTGGGGTATGCCAGCTCCATAACACCTTTTGATGCAGAGGGAATGAAGCTTGTGCTGGAGACCATGGTGCGGGAAGCAGGGGCTGATCTTTTGTATCACACCGTTTACACAGGCTGTGAGCGGGAGGGCCGGAAAATTACGAAAGTACACCTATATGGGAAACAGGGTTTCTTTGACGTTGCCGGAGCCGTTTTTATTGATGCTTCGGCAGACGGAGACCTTGCCACCCATGGAGGAATCGGAAGTGTTTACGGAAGGGAAGAGGATCACCTTGCCCAGCCAATGACCATGAATGTCAAGGTGGGGAACGTAGATCGGGACCGGGTTATTGAATATGTCAAAAGTCATTCGTCTGACATGCTTTCAACCATCCCTTTTGACCGGCTGGAGCTGATTCCGAGAAGTGGTGTGCAGGGAGCCTATTCCATAATTAAGAAAGCAAAGGAAAAAGGGGAGTTTCCGGTTGACAGAGATATGGTGCTTTGCTTTGAAACCAATAACCTGGGGGAATATATCCTTAATATGTCTCGCATCGTGAAAAAAAGTGCGGTGGATTCCTTTGATCTGACAGAGGCGGAAATAGAGGGAAGAAGACAGGCTCATACCATTATTAAGTTTATGAAAAAGTACATACCTGGTTTTGAGGATGCAGTGATTGTTTCCACTGGGCCTCATATCGGTGTCAGGGAAAGCCGCAAGATTAACGGGGCTTATAAGCTTACTGCGTCAGATCTGCTGCAGAATATCATGTTTGAGGATGCAATCGCCATGGGCGGTTATCCTATTGATATCCACTCACCTGACGGGGAGAGCATGGAGCATCATTATTTAAAAGAAGGAAGCTGGTATTCCATACCATATCGCTGCATTTACACCAATGAGCTGGATAACCTACTGGTAACCGGGCGCTGCCTGAGTGCAACCCACGAAGCCTGTGCAGCTGTCCGGGTAACTCCTATACTCATGGCTATCAGCCAGGGGGCCGGGACTGCAGCAGCCTTTGCGGCATTACGGGGACTGGGAGTGGCTGCTGTCAACGTGGACCAGCTTAAGGAAGCTTTAAAAGCTGACGGGGCATTTCTTGAACCGTATTGCTGTGACAGTGATCCTGACGTGTGAATAAAGTGGGCTGTTTCGTGTGCTGTCGCAGCTCATGGAGAAACGCAGAAAAAGAACGGGCGCCGGCTGAAATAATCAGCTGGCGCTCAGTTCTTTTTCTCATTTATTTTGTGGAAGAATTGTAGTTTGTAATGGCTGCATTTACTTTTTCAGCCAGGAAATTAACTGCCTGATCCGGTGTGTAGGTACCGTCATAGGTCTTTTCCATTGCTTCGTTAAATAGCTTTCTGGACTCAGTGGCTACTCCGGATAATACACCAGAGGTGTATCCGTTAACAGGAGTTGCTTTTAACTGATTGATTGCAGTGGTAAAGTTTGGATTCTGGGCAATGAAGTCCTTCATGGCAGGAGTCTCATAAGCCTTGGGGTTAACTGCAAAGTAACCGGTGGACATGCTCCAGGTTGCCTGTGATTCTGGTGTGGTGGTAAATTCGATAAACTTCCATGCAGCGTTCTTTTTAGCATCGTCCTTATTATCCATCATCCATAAGGAAGCGCCTCCGATAATTACGCCGCCGTCCGCTGCACTTGCATCGACTTTTGGAAGAAATCCGGTGCCGATCTCAAAGTCGCTGCTGGCCGTAGCATTTTTAAGGATTGCAGTGGATTCAATGATCATGGCAGTCTGCCCGGAAAAGAATGCTGTCTGGGTATCTGCGGTGGTGCTTCCATAGTTTGCAGCATAACCGGAATCCATCAGCTTTTTCCAGGTTTCAAAAATCTTAAGCCCGGCTCCGTTATTTAAGAAATCCACTTCCGTGGCAGGAGCTTTCCGCCCGTTCTCGTTGTTTGCATAGAATTTTCCCTGACCAGCAATCTGCTGTTCAAAGAACCAGCCGTAGATGGCCTGAGCATAACCTACCGGAGCAGCTTTGCTTTCCACAATTTTCTTGGAGAATTCCAAAACTTCGTCAAATGTCTTAGGAGGAGTGTTTGGATCTAAACCGGCAGCTTTAAAAACATCCTTGTTGTAGTACAGCATGGGGGTAGAGACGTTAAACGGCATGGACATTTGTTTTCCGTTTACTGTGTAATAGCTGGTAATGATGTTCATTACAGTAGAGGGATCAAAATTTGTGGTGGAAAACATATCCTGCACCGGAACGGCATAGCCACTGTCGGTCATGAACTTTGTGCCAATGTCATACATCTGGCATACATCTGGCATGTTGCCGCTCTGCATGGCCGCTTTCAGCTTGGTAATTAAGTCGTCATATGCTCCCTGGTATTCGCTTTTTATTTCGATCTCATTCTGAGATTCATTAAAGGCCTTTACAAGAGCTTCGGTAGCTTCACCGTTTACGCCGCCCATGGCATGCCATAGGGTAATGACCGTCTTTCCGCTTTCAGCAGGAGCCTTTGTGTCAGCCGCTGCCTTAGTTGTTGCGGCTTCTGTGGTACCTGCTGCTGTGGTTCCTCCAGAAGTAGGAGCACCTCCTCCGCATGCAGCAAGAGACATGGACATGACTGCGGCCATAGCTGCCCCAAGCCATCTTTTTCTTCTTTTCATATAAATCCTCCTTTAATTATATAGTTTTATCTTAACACAATCCCTGAGGGGCTGCATAAAATACTTATCCTTTTACCGATCCTGAGGTGAGACCGGAAATCAATTGCTTCTGGCCTAATACGAATGCCAGTATGGAAGGGACCAGTATAATCATAGAACCAGCCATAACTGGCCGGAAATCCGTGGATTCCGCGCCCTGCAGCATACCCAGACCGATCTGAACGGTTCTCATGTTTACGGAATCTGTTACAAGCAGCGGCCATAAATAGTGATTCCAGCTTTGAAGGAATATATAAATACCAAGCGCTCCCATAGAAGGCTTTACAAGTGGCAGGGCAATGGAGCAGAAGAACCGGAAATTGCCGCAGCCGTCAATATCTGCTGCCTCTTTGATTTCCATTGGAAGCTGAAGGAATGCCTGCCTCATATTAAACACTGCAAACGCGGAAGCAACGTTAGGAAGGATCAGGGCCGTATAAGTATTCTTTAGGCCCAGGTCACAGATGATCAGGTAATTAGCAATGATGATGGCCTGGCTGGGGATCATCATGGTTGCAAGCATCAGCACAAACAAGACATTGCGTCCGCGGAATTTCATCATGGAAAAGGTGTAGGCAGCCAGAGCTCCGGTTGCGATTTGCCCAAAAGTAACGGTACCGGACACAATCAGTGAGTTTTTGATAAAGGTAAAAAAGGGGGCCAGCTGGAGGGCTTTTATGTAATTATCGGGCATTAGCTGTTTTGGCCAGAAACCGCCGGAAAATACTTCCTTCATGCTCATCATGCTGACATTAAAACAGTAGACAACAGGTGAGAGGATGATGACAGCAAAAAGTATATTTAATGCGTAAAGTAAATATTTAACCAGTTTGTTTTTCATCAGTAGGTCACCTTCTTTTCCAGTTTAAATTGAAGTGTAGTAAGAACCATCAAAATTACAAACAAAACGATGGATTCTGCACAGGCCATACCGAATCTGCTGTTTATAAAGGCTTCCTGATAGATCTGATAAACAATGACGTTGGTACTTCCAGAAGGTCCACCCTGTGTCATCATCTTAACCTGGGCATAAGCCTGAAGGGCATTGATGACATTAATGATCAAAAGGAAAAACAGGGTAGGCGATATGCATGGGATGGTAATGTGTTTGTGCTTGGCGTAAAATCCGGCTCCTTCAATTGCTGCGCATTCGTATAAGTCTAAGGGAACACTTTGCAGGGCAGCGGTCAGGAATATGAAGTTTAATCCGATGTTCATCCATACAGTCACAAGGGTGACAGCTCCCAGGGCATATTTAGGATCCGTGAGCCAGCCGATGTGAGTGCCCAATATCTTGTTTATAATACCAAGACTGCTGTGGAAAATAAACATAAATACCACGGATGCAGCCGCAGCGGATATTGCCATGGGAAGGGCATAAATGGTACGGAACAGATTTTTTCCTTTAATATCCTCATTGCTTATGATTGCCAGGAGAAAACCAATGACAATGGAACAGGCCACAGTCATAACTGCATATTGAAAGGAAACCAAAAGGCTGTTTTGGAAGGCCTGGGAAGTGAAGATGGTAAAATAGTTTCCAAGGCCCACAAAGGAGGAAACTGCTCCAAGGGGTGTGGTCATGGCAAAACTGAGCCAAATGGTTTTAAAGAACGGCCAAAACAGGAATGCCGCAAAGAAAAACATGGCGGGAAACAGATACAGGTATGGCTCAATCACCCGGAAAAAACGCTTTTTTTTCATGAAAAATTTATCCTCCTTTTCCTAAAAAGAAAAAGAGAGCCAGTATTACATTTCGCCTTAGAGATAATGGCGGAAATGTAACGTCTGCTCTCTCTTTTTCTCTAGCAAATGTTTCATTGACGTAAGTCTATCATACTAATGGTTATAATGCAATATATATTTGCGTTAAAGCGTTATAAATTTGGTTAATTTTTGATATTTTATTAACAAACACAAAAAGAAATAATTTAACTTATATAAAAATATAACTGAAATGCAAATAAAACTATGCTTAATAAACAATAAAAGACCCCGGCCACCAGCTTGCACTAATCGAATAGCAACAGCAGCCCTTTGCAAACGTAAACCTCCGGATCAGCTTCTGAAAGAGGAATGGTATTCACAAATGTCTGGTAATAGGGTATAATAATCCTATTGAACAGGAATTAGAAATTTAAGGAAGAAAGACGGGGAATCGTTTATGAATGGTAAAAGAATAGTATCACTGCTTCTTGCGGTTACGTTGGCAGCAGGACTTAACAGTATGACTTCAATGGCAGCCGCCAGAAAGAAAATCACTTCGGTGAACTTGACTGTGTCAGCGGATGTGGTACCTGGAAGTTCAGTTTTTGACCAGAAGGCTGAGTTCACGGTAAAAAACGGCAAGATTGATGTGGGAGATTATGAATTTACAAACAACGGCTTTCAATGGGATGAGCAGGATGTGCCAAGAGTAGAAGTAAAGCTGTATGCACAGGAAGGATATTATTTTTCTGTACCTGAATCAGGATTCACCATTAATGGAGGAACCTACATAAAGCAGGCAAGAGCAGATTTCAGCCAGACATTGACATTGACCATTGACCTTACAAAGGTGGGGGAAGTGACCCATGCCATAACAAGTGCACAGTGGGGTTCTAAAACCATGGCAGAATGGAGCCCGGCAGCTGGAGCCGGAATTTACGAAGTAAAGCTGTACCGGGACGGCAAGCACACAGGGGGAGTCAAGACCAGCGCGGAAGCAAGTCTGGACCTTGCGGAGTCAATGGGAAAGCTGGGTAACTACACCTTTAAGGTGCGGCCGGTGAGTAAGCACAACCCAGAAATAAAAGGTGATTGGATTGAGTCCGGGGTCATCGTGGTGGATGCAGCGGCAGCAGAACAAAACCGTGCCTCTGTAGCAAACAAAGGCGGCTGGAAGCAGGATGAAACCGGCTGGTGGTATGCCAATAAGGATGGAAGCTATACCACGGACAACTGGCAGAGCATCAATGGACAGTGGTATTTCTTTAATACAATGGGCTATATGGCTACTGGTTGGGTTAATTGGAACGGAAAGCAGTATTACTGTGATCTTTCCGGAGGACAGATGCTTTTAAATACCACAACCCCTGACGGATTCATGGTCGGAGCCGACGGAGCGAAGCTTCCTTAAGGATACAGATGGATGGGCGGACTGCTTTTACAGTCCGCCTTTTTGATTGACCGGAGACACTGCTTCAAAAAAACTTGTAGGATTAAGGATTCTATCATATAATAACAGAGTGGAGGCAAATAAGAATGACAGAAAAAAAGACGGGAAAGCTATATAAACAGATACTGGCAGCAATAGTTGTCCTTTTCATTCTTCTCCTGGCAGGCTGCAGTCTGCCAGCCACAGAACCTTCTTCTGCTCTTCGGGGAAATGAAGTGAGCACAGATTTAAAGGTACATTTTATTGACGTAGGCCAGGGTGACAGTACTTTAATTGAAAAAAACGGGCATTTTATGCTCATAGATGCAGGAGAGCGGGACCAGTCAGAGACGGTTGTTTCCTATCTGGAGAAACAGGGAGTGAAGACACTGGATTATGTGATCGGAACTCATCCGCATTCAGACCACATTGGCGGTCTGGAGGCTGTTATCCGTAAATTTGGTGTTCAGAAGGTTTTTTTGCCGGAAAAAGAACACACTACAAAAGTTTATGAGCGATTGTTAGATGCCATCGCAGATAAAGATTTAAAAATTACCGTTCCAAAGCCAGGAGACACCTATTCTCTTGGAGATGCTTCTTTTCAGATTATTGCTCCCATGAGAGACTATGGAGATAATTTAAATAACTGGTCCATAGGTTTGCGGCTGGTTTATGGAGAGAATAGCTTTGTTTTATGCGGAGATGCGGAAAAAGCTGCAGAGGAAGATATGGAAGCAAGCGGTTTCCCTTTAAAAGCTGATGTGCTGAAGCTTTCTCATCATGGAAGCTCCACTTCGTCATTTCCGGACTTCATGAATATGGCAGATCCGGAGTATGCGGTGATTTCCTGTGGTAAAAATAATGATTATGGGCACCCGCACAAAGAGATCCTGGATATGCTGAAGAAGCGGAACATCAAGGTTTTGCGCACGGATCAGCTAGGAACCATTGTGGCAGTGAGCGACGGATCAAAGGTTTATTTTCCTGCAATTGGTGAAGCGTCAGGCAAGGACAGAGAGCGTGACGCAGCAGACCTTTCTGATTATGTAATAAATACCAACACAAAAAAATTTCACAGGCCCGACTGTAAGTCGGCTGCTTCCATGAAAAAAGAGAACCGGAAGTCCTATCAGGGGACCAGAGAGGAACTGATCCGGTTGGGGTATGAACCGTGCCAAAGCTGCAACCCTTAGTCTGGCAAAGAAAGGGAGGGGGAAGGTTATGAAGGTTACCATAGACAGGATAGGAGAAAACATCATCATCTGCGAGGATGAAAACGGTGACATGGTAAAGGTCAGGACTTCTGCGCTGCCGGAAGGAATAAAGGAAGGTGACATTCTCACTGAGAAAGACGGGACCTGGACTTTGGAAGAGGAAGAGACAAAAAGGCGCAGGCAGAAAATTCGTGACAAGCTGAGAGGTCTGACAGAATAAAGGATTAAAATATGAAGAATTATGTTGTACTGGATCTGGAATGGAACCAGAGTGTGGGAGGGAAGGAAGAAACAGTAGAACACCTTCCCTTTGAAATCATAGAAATAGGGGCTGTGAAGCTGGATGAAGAATTGACGGAAGTGGGCGAGTTTAAGAGTCTAATAAGGCCAAGGATTTATCCGGAACTTCATGAAAAGATATTAGAGGTTACCCACATGGATGAAAAGATCCTGTTAGAAGAAGGCAGGGACTTTGAAGAAGCGGTAAAGGATTTTCTGGATTGGTGCGGAGAGGATGCCGTATTTTGCACCTGGGGTTCTATGGACTTAACAGAACTGCAGAGGAATATGGCTTTTTATGAAATTTCAAACCCTTTTCCAAAGCCCTTTCTCTACTATGATGTACAGAAGCTTTACAGTCTCCTTTACGGAGATGGCAAAGACCGGCAGTCTCTTGATATTGCGGTTTTAGAGATGCGCATCATGGAAGAGAGACCTTTTCACCGCGCTCTTGACGATGCCCATTACACGGGACGCGTGATGCAGAAGATGGACTTTGATAAAGTCCGTGAGTACCGGTCAACGGATTATTACCGCTTACCGGAATGTAAGGAGGAGGAAGTATATCTGCTGTTTCCCAGGTACTCCAAATACATCTCAAGGCCATTCGGGTCAAAGCAGGAGGCCATTGAAGACAAAACCGTCACCGATATCATTTGCTGCAAATGCAACCGTATGCTGAGAAAGAAAATCAGATGGTTTTCCGTAAACCAGAAATTCTATACTGCTCTTGGAATATGCCCGGAGCACGGAAATGTTAAGGGTAAGATCCGCATGAGGCGCACCGATGATGGCCGCGTATATGTGGTAAAGACAATGAGGCTTGTGGGAGAGGAAGACATCCGGGAGATTTACGAGAAAAAGGAAGAAACCAGAAAAAAGAGAGTGGAAAAGACCAAAAACCGAAAGCAGAATAAAAAAAAGGGGGCTGGCCCCCTTTCCTAAATCTCGCTTTCCTTCATCCGGTATCCGACTCCGATTTCCGTAAAGATATATTTTGGCTCCGCAGGATTGCTTTCTATTTTTCTGCGGATGTGAGCCATGTTGACCCGGAGTATCTGGTTATTGCTATCAGCATAAGGTCCCCATATGTGGCTTATGATGTAATCATAAGTCAGGACCTTACCGGAATTTTCCGCAAGAAGTGAGACCAATTTGTATTCGATCTGAGTCAAATGAATCTTACGGCCGTCAAGTGAGACCAGGCGTTTGGCAAAGTCAATGACCAGGCCTTCACTGCTGTAAGGGGTTGGTATGACAGCCCCATCCACTGTGCTGACGGTAGGTCTTCCATGTCTAAGGGCAGTGCGGATCCGGGCTAACAGCTCGCTGGTTCCAAATGGCTTGGTGACATAATCGTCAGCGCCGAAATCAAGTGCGGCCACTTTTTCGTGCTCCTGGGTCCTGGCTGATATCACGATTATGGGAATGGAAGTCCAGCTTCGGACGCTTTTAATAATATCAATTCCGTCCAGATCGGGAAGCCCTAAGTCCAAAAGGATTACATCCGGGCAGAGGGAATTGATCAGTGCCAGCCCATCTCTCCCGTTATAGGCTGTATTTACTTTATAATCATGTCTTTCTAAAGCGCTTTCTATAAAATTACAGATATTTTTTTCGTCCTCAATCATGACGATTGTAAACTTACTCATAAGCATTCTCCCCTAATGGTAGTGTAAATGTAAAAACCGCGCCATGATCTTCATTGGCTGCTGTGATTTTTCCGCCGTGGGCAGTGATAATGGCTTTGCAGATAGAGAGCCCGATCCCCATTCCTTTGTGGGAATCATAGCTGCTGTTGGGTGAAGAGGTATAACCGTCGAATAAGGTATTCAGCCGTTCCGGAGAAATTCCTATGCCCTGGTCCCGTATCTGAAACAAGGCAAAACTATCCTCCACAAAAATAGACAAGCTGATGGGTTCCTTTGAATTGGAATGATATACAGCATTTTCTAGAAGGTTTATGATGACTTGCTCGATCAAGGTGGCATCCATGGGAATCATGATGAATTCATCTGGTACGGTTGCATGGACAATGGATTTGGGCTGTCTTTTGTGAAACCGTTCGATCGCTTCGGAAACGACCTCTTCCAAAGGTTCCAGGCGCTTAGAAACATGAGCTCCTGCATCGCTTATTCTGGTAACGCTGAGCAAGTTTTCCACCATATTTAAGAGCCAGTTAGCATCTTCGCGGATATTGGAAACCAGATTGGTCTTTTCTGGCTCCGGCATGTTGCCGGAGTTATCCAGGTATGTGCTGCTGGCGCCGATAATTCCTGTGAGAGGCGTCCGAAGGTCATGGGAGATCGCACGTAAGAGGTTTGCTCTTAACGCTTCCTTTTCTGCCTCCATTAACATCTTTTCCCGCTCGTTTAAAATACGGCTTTGTTCCTTTAAATGAGTGGTTGTGGCACTTGTAATGGTTGATATGATCAAAAGTGCAATGAAAGTAATGGGATACCCTTCCATTATAAAGTTAAACGCCATATATGGGTAAGTAAACACAAAATTCACACAAATCACACTGATAAAGGAGGCAATGACTCCGGGTATATAGCCGCTGGAATAGCGGGAGATCAGCACGACTGCCATCATATAAATAATTCCTACATTGTTAGTATACCCTCCCAGCAAATGCATCATGTAGGAGAGGACGGTGGCAAATAAAAGACAGACGAAAGTGACAATGATATTCCGCACCAAGTCCTTTTTAGTTATTTTTTTCTGTTTTTTCATGAACTCTCCCTGACAGCTAGCGGAATTT
>JAEWRS010000098.1 GCA_023398855.1 Bacillota bacterium | reverse complement strand
CATAGGTTCAAGGATTCAATGGGAACATGTTCCAAAGAAAATACTTCATTGAGGTAAGTCAAGTCACGGTTGACTTTTTGTTGTGGAATGAGTGCATTTTTGATAAATAAATCATAATAATTATCATCAAGAATTTTTTCCAAATCCAAGCCCCTTTTTTTGCACGCTGTTATCTCATTTATATTTATGTAAATAGATTTTTATTAATAGGCTGCTTCTATTTCCTTGATTTTCTCATAAAGCATATCATTGACAGGAACCATCAGCCCATGTTTCTTAGCCAGACGGCGGACCACACCGGAAAACATTTCCACTTCTGAGTACCGGTGGACGATTCCGTCCTGACGCATGGAAGGAACGCTTTCTGGTGAAAGCGTTTTAATCAGGTTAAAGTAGAATGTCATATCCTCTTCCGATAAGCTGACCCCTTCTTTTTGAGATAGGGAAATTACTTCTTTCATGGCCCCGATCAGGACGTCATAAGCCTCTCCAGGAGCCAGCACTCCGCCGTAATCGGTTTCAAAGGCCATACAAGTCTGGTTGATTCCCACATTCAGCATGAATTTTCCCCAAAGCCGTTTTACGATGTCCTCCTCTGCCTTATAAGATACTCCGGCTTTGTCAAAGTATTCGGTTAAGTCCTTAAGCCGAGATTCCTGACCGATTGTTCTGGTTCCAAGATAGAGGGTTCCTGAGCGGGTATAAGTCAGCCTGGAGCCGAATCTCATGGCATCCATTCCCTGGGCAATACAATAAAGCACTTTTTCCTGACCGAACCGTTCTGCAAGGATCTCTTCACTGTCGATTCCATTCATAACCGATATGATGGTGGTATCAGGCCCGATGCTGGCCTCCATGGTATCCAGGGCGGAAGAAAGGGCACCGTATTTGACAGCTACCATAAGAAAATCCACTGGCAGTGCCTTTTCGCAATCAATAATCTGGAAGGAATGTGGAATTCCGTTTATGGAGAAGGGCATCTGGCTGTAACGGTCTATGCGTTCACGGTCGCCAAGAAAGAAAACGGACTCAGGGCCAAGGCCAGCAGATATCTGGCTGGCATATAACATTCCCAGTGCTCCCATTCCTACAATTGCAGTTGTCTTTTTTCCAACACTCATAAGCTCTCCTTTCGATAAAACCGTTTTTATTGGATCAGGCATTGGCTTTTGTCAAAGCTGCCTGCATTCATGCTGTCCTGATATATTTTTTCCAATTCTTCTAAGTGAAAGACACCGTCAGCTGCCTTGTAATATTTTTTTGTATCCGGCAGATAGAACATACCGTTTTCATCCACATTGACTGCACCGGTCTGGCCTTCAGAATTAGAAAAATAAATCTGATAGGTGGCAGCCAGATCAAGTGCTCCGTCTGGAACTTCTTTTAAAGAAAAGCCGTGAAACAGATCAGCAATTGCGGCTATGATTTCTTTATCTTCCTCATAAAAGGAATAACAGATGGAACCATAGTAAATGGAAACAGATTCAGTTTTCTCTATGTCAACAGGAATGCCTTCAAGGTTCTTTGATGTTTCCTTTTTTTCAATCTGACAGGAAGTAAGGGACAATAGGATCAGGATAAAAAGAAAAATAGTTTTTTGTATTCTTATCACCATAATAAACCTCGCTTTTCGTCTATATTACCATAAATTTAAAAAAAAGCAAAGAAGGAGCGGGCCGTTTCACTTTAGACGAAACCCTACAGACGTTTGGTCTGATAATATTGGGCCAGAATATCAAGATAAGCCCTGGCGTATTTAGGCAAGTACCTGTTCCTCTGGTAAGCTGCAATAAGAGTGTTTTGGATTTTTTCCTTTCCAATAGAAAGACAGACAGAAGAACTGGATTCTCTGTCTTTTAGAAATTGGTAGTAGCTTTCTGGAGCAAATGCAGCCCCAAGGCCATCCATTGCCAGGCGGATGGACATTTCGCTGCTTCTGGTGTGGAGCAGGACATTTGGCTTGAGCCCGTAATCCTTAAACAGCTTTAAGGCAATGCCTCCGGTATTCTGGTCTGGATAGAGCAGGATAAAGGGTTCATCTGTAAGAAGGCTTAAGTCAATCCATGGGTATTGAAAACCTTCTTTTTTTACTGCTTTTTTAACCAGAGGATTCTGGGCTGACAGTACCAGGACCATCTCTTCCTTCCCAATGACCTGAAAGTCCAGGCCAGTGGGAAATTCACGAACATTATAAAAGGTTAAGTCAACCGTGTGGTCGGTGAGGGTATGCTCTGCCACAAAGTTGACCTCTTCCATCATGTTGACAGTGACATGAGGATACAGACGGTGGAAGTCTGACAGGGTGGGGCCGATCAGACTGTTTCCAAGCATAATGGGAATTGCAATGTTTAAGCGCCCATGGTTCTGATGCATGATGTCATCAAATTCCATATCCCATTCCATACCGTATTCTACGATCTTTTGTGCATAATGAATATAGCGTTCTCCGATATAGGTTGGAAAGTATCCGTTTCCCACCCGGTCAAAAAGGCTGACTCCAAGCTGATGCTCCAGGTTTTTTAAATATTTGCTCAGTGATGGCTGGGAAATAAAGAGACTTTCTGCGGCTTTGCTGATATTTTTTTGTCTGGCAATGGCCAGAATGTATCTTGCTTCTTTCAGTTCCATAAATGTTCCCCCTTTGTACAGGTGATAGGATATGCGGGCGGGCTGTGTTCCAGCTGCCTCAATGCTATCATAATAGCTTTACTGCATAAAAAATATAGATTATATGTATTTGACGTATAGTATATCATAAATTATAATAAAAGTATAGATATAAATTAATTGTACTTATAAGTAATAATAAGTTTTAACGATTTATTAATTGAAAACCCGCGGGGAGGTCAGGATGAAGAAAAGAAGTGCATTTATTATGGTTTTGCCAGGGCTTGTAATACTGGCAGTGTGTCTGTTTCTTCCGCTTTTAAGGGTACTGGTCCCATCTTTTCATACCGGAGACTATCCTTTGAGCGCCTATGTGGAATTTTTTCAGGATGAATACTATCTTAAGATTTTCATGAGGACGGTTAAGGTTGCCTTTCTCACTACAATTGTCTGTATGGCAGCAGGAGTTCCCACCGCATATTTTATCAGCAGGTGCAGGAAGAAATGGAGAGGCATTCTTCTGTCGGTATCCATCTTTCCTCTCATGACCAATTCAGTAATCAGAAGCTTTGCCTGGATAAATATTTTGGGAAGCAACGGTATTATTAACCGGTTCCTTTTGTCGGCAGGTCTTGTGGATAAGCCTGCCAAGCTGTTATACACGGATTTCTCTATAATCATTGGTTCTGTTTATTTATTTCTTCCTCTGATGATTGTTACGGTTGCCGGTATTATGGAAAATATAGACGACGATATGATGGAGGCAGCCCTTAGTCTGGGCGCGGACAAGTTCAGAGCATTTATGAAGGTGGTATTTCCCATGAGCCTTCCTGGTATCATTGTGGGTGGCATCCTGGTGTTTACCGGTACCCTGACTGCCTATACAACGCCTCAGCTTTTGGGGGGCAATAAGCACATGGTCCTTGCCACTTTCATTTACCAGAGAGCCATGAGTGTGGGAGATTGGAACGGAGCTGCAGTCATTTCACTGATCATGATTATTGTAACCCTGGTTGTTATCAAGGGCTTGAATACCCTGGCGGCCAGATTAGACAGAAGAGGAGGAAACAATGCGTAAGAATAAAATACTCACCGCTTTTGCCGTGCTGGTATTCCTGTTTTTGATCCTGCCTCTTGTGATTATTACTGTGACTGCCTTTGGAGAGGGCAGTGCCATTACTTTTCCCATTGAATCCTTTTCTTTCCGCTGGTTTGTCAATGTATTTGCATTAAAATCTTTCAGGGTTTCCTTTTTGACCAGTCTGGAAATTGCATTCCTTGCCACTGTGGCAGCCCTTGTAGCAGGGATCCCGGCTGCCTATGCTCTGGCAAGATCAGGCATAAAAGGAACGGGGATTTTAAAATCCATCTTCCTTTCTCCAACGATTGTGCCTGGAATCGTAATTGGCTTTGTTCTTTATCAGTTTCTGGTGCTGACATTAAGAATTCCGGTATTTGCCGGACTCCTGGCCGGACACTTCATGGTAACCCTGCCCTATGTGATCCGGGTGGTGGGTTCCAGCCTGGACCAGTTCGATTTTTCAGTGGAAGAAGCAGCCTGGAGCTTAGGAAGCACAAAAACAGGAGCATTTTTCCGGGTAGTACTTCCGAACATTACGTCAGGAATTTCCGCCGCTTTTATGCTGGCTTTTATTAACTCCTTTAATAACATTCCGGTTTCCATGTTTCTTTCAGGTCCGGGAGTATCCACCTTCCCTGCGACCCTTATGAATTACATTGAATATAATTACGACCCTACCGTGTCAGCGGTTTCCGTGCTTTTAATGGCCATAACGGTCCTTATTATGGTAATTGTTGACAAGACCCTGGGAATTGCCGCTTTGGCGAAATAGGAGGATAAACCATGGCATACATGACGCTGCAGGACATTGATGTCTGTTATGACAAGAAAAAGCAGATTTTAAAGGGACTTGATTTAGAGGTACAGGAAGGGGAACTGGTTTCTTTATTAGGGCCAAGCGGCTGCGGAAAAACCACGACCCTTCGTGTGGTGGCCGGATTCATCCAGCCCCAGAACGGAGTTTTTACTTTAGACGGAGCCGATTTGACCAGGGTTCCGGTCCATAAGAGGAATTTTGGAATCGTATTCCAAAGCTATGCCCTGTTTCCTCATCTAAGTGTTTATGACAATGTGGCCTTTGGGCTTAAGATGAGAAAGCTGGACAAAAAGGAAATTGATAAAAAAGTGGATCAGATCCTGGAGGTCTGCGGCCTTACAGAGTTTCAGGGGCGGTTTCCCCAGCAGATGTCAGGAGGCCAGAGACAGAGGGTGGCCCTTGCCAGAGCCCTGGTGATCGAGCCAAAGCTTCTTCTCCTTGATGAGCCGTTAAGCAATTTAGATGCAAAGCTGCGTATCAACATGCGCATGGAGATCAAGAGAATCCAGAAAAAACTGGGCATTACCACCTTGTTTGTCACCCATGACCAGGAGGAATGTTTTTCCATCTCTGACAAGGTGGCAGTGATGAACCAGGGCGTAATTGAACAGTTTGACACGCCGGAGAATATTTATCAAAGACCCAACACGGAATTTGTTGCAAAATTTATTGGATTTGAGAATTTTCTTCCCTTAAAAAAGCAGGGAGATGTATACAAAACGGACAACGGCGCAGTATTTCATGTAGAGACCTCTCAAAGAGAAGGAGGCTGCATGGGTACCATACGTCCGGAGGATATCCGGGTGGCTGACCAGGGCCAGGACTGCAATATTCTGGAAGGGATTGTGGGTGTCCGTACATTCCTTGGCAAAGGCTATCAGTATGAGGTACTTACTGCTGCAGGCAAATTTCTGGTAAACAGACCGGCAGAAGAAACTTACGAAGAAGGCAGCAGGATCCGTCTTTATCTGCCGGAGTCAAAGCTGGTCCTTGTATCTTAATACCGGTATGCCTGGCGCTTATGTGCCCTGTAAAGCGGGGTGTTAAGAGATTGAACCGGTAACAACGGCTGGTAAAGCCGGATAATTATAAAAAAGAGAGGATGAAGATTATGAAGAAAGTATTGGCATTATCCCTGTGTGCAGCCATTTTAATGACAGGCTGCGGCAGTGCCGGAGCTGGTGGCGGAACAACAGCAGCTGGTGAGAAAAAGAGCGGCACAGAAGAAAAAAAACTGGTATTATCCACTTATGGTTTAAGTGAGGACATCTCCGAAGAAGAGGTGTATAAGCCATTTGAAGATCAGTACAACTGCAAGATCGTCACGGAGACGGGAAGCACCAATGAACGTTACACAAAACTATCTGCAAATTCTGAAAGCTCCATTGATGTTATTGAGCTTTCACAGGCCATGACGGCAAAGGGAATTGATGAAGGCCTGTTTGAGACTCTGGATTTAAGCAAGATCGAGAACAGCCAGCATCTGATCAAAGCGGCAAAGACCATGGCAGACGCCGTGCAGGGAGTTGCTTATACGATTAACAGCATTGGCATCATGTATGATCCGGAGGCAGTGGGATTTGAAATCAAGAGCTTTGATGATTTATGGAAAGCAGAGCTGGAGGGAAGCGTTGCCATTCCGGATATTACCACTACCTTTGGTCCTGCCATGGTTTACATGGCAAGCGATTACAAGGGCGTTGATGTGAAAAGTGATAAGGGAGCGGCAGCCTTTGAGGCATTGGAGGAATTAAAACCAAACCTTGTAAAGACCTATGCAAAGTCTTCCGATTTAATCAATATGTTTGCCTCAGGAGAAATCAAGGCAGCCATTGTAGGCGATTTCGGCGTTCCGACCATTCAGGGAGCTAGTCCTGATCTGGTATACGTCACACCGGATGTGACCTATGCAAATTTCAATACCATCAGCATTACCAAGAACTGCAAGGACAAGGACCTGGCTTACGCATACATCAACTACCGCTTAAGCAAGGAGTTGCAGAGTAAGACTACCAAGGCATTAAATGAAGCACCGACCAACAGCCAGGTGGAGGTTTCCAAAGATGAGGCTGCAAACATGACCTACGGAGAAGCAGCAGATCGTGCTAAAGTTTTGGATTACTCCTTTGTCAATCCCAATTTAAGCAGCTGGATTGACCAGTGGAACCGGATTATTAATAATTAAGGACAGAGGAAACATGAAGGTTGACTTATTGATTCAAAATGGATGGGTCTACCGGACATACAGGCAATGTTTTGAAAAGATGGACATTGCAGTTGTAGGGGAAAGGTTTTACGACATTTCCCCTTCCTTATATCATAGGAACAATGATGAAGCGGAATGTGTGGTAGATGCTGCAGGCAAGTATATCATACCGGGACTGATCGATATTCATATGCATATCGAAAGCTCTATGACGTATCCGGAGGAGTTTTCCAGGGCGGTCCTGCCCTGGGGAGTCACCTGTGTGGTGGCTGATCCCCATGAGATTGCTAATGTATTCGGGCTGGAAGGAATAAAAAGCTTTATGGAACAGGAGACGGAACTGGACATCTATTATGGGATTCCGTCCAGTGTTCCGTCTGCGGGAGCGGATCTGGAAACCTCAGGCGGAGAAGTGGGGGAAGAGGAAGTTAAAGAACTTTTAAAGGACAAAAGGGTGATCTGTCTCGGCGAGGTGATGAATGACCTGGATCTGATTTCAAGTGATGATACCCTGATTAAGAGGATCGTCAGACTGTGCCAAGGTGGAGAACGCCGGTTAAAAATTGAAGGACATTGTCCTGCCTTGT
>JAEWRS010000095.1 GCA_023398855.1 Bacillota bacterium | reverse complement strand
CCCTGACACTTATCGGGCCAAAGGGCCTGGAGCGTGTGGTGGGAGCCCTGCGGACCATTGCGCCGGAGCTGCCCTTTGATTTAAAATTTATCGAGCTTTCTGAAAACCGGGAGACGGTAAAGATCGGGCCTTATGTGATTGATGCTTACAGGGTGAACCATAACGTTGTGTGTTATGGCTACTCCATTTCCATACCAAGAAAGGGGCGGTTTGATGTAGACCGGGCTAATGCCGCCGGAATACCCCAGAAATTCTGGAACCGTCTGCAAAAGGGAGAGACTATTGCAGACGGGGACAGGACATTATTTCCTGACATGGTCTTAGGCCCGGAAAGAAGAGGACTTAAGGTCACCTATTGTACGGATACAAGACCGGTTCCTGTGATTGCAGAATATGCAAAGGAGGCGGATCTTTTTATCTGCGAGGGCATGTATGGCGAGGATGGTAAGGAAATAAAAGCAAGAGAATATAAGCATATGACTTTTTATGAGGCTGCCAGACTGGCGAAGGAAGCCCAGCCCAGACAGATGTGGCTGACCCATTACAGCCCCTCCCTTACCAGACCAGAGGAATATATGGAGAAAGTCCGGGAAATCTTTCCCCGTGCCAAAGCGGCAAAGGATGCCTGGACCTTAGAGCTGGAATTTGATGAGGAGTGAGGGCGAGGCAATGAAAAAGAACCATACAGAGAAAGATGTCTTTATACTTGCAATTGAAAGCTCCTGTGATGAGACAGCGGCAGCTGTAGTAAAAAACGGAAGAGAGATCCTTTCCAATGTGATTTATTCCCAGATTGCACTGCATACAGTATACGGAGGTGTTGTGCCGGAAATCGCTTCTCGAAAGCATATTGAAAAAATCAACCAGGTCATTGAATCGGCCCTTTTAGAATCAGGCCTGTGCCTGGAAGATATGGATGCCATAGGAGTTACCTATGGTCCCGGCCTGGTGGGCGCTCTGCTTGTGGGCGTTGCTGAGGCAAAGGCAATAGCTTATGCTGCAGGCAAGCCTTTGGTGGGAGTGCACCATATTGAAGGACATGTATCAGCCAACTTTATTGAGCATCACGATTTAAAACCGCCGTTTTTATGCCTGATCGTATCCGGTGGACATACCCATCTTGTGATTGTAAAGGATTATGGGGAATTTGAAATTTTAGGCCGCACCAGAGACGATGCAGCAGGAGAGGCCTTTGATAAGGTAGCAAGAGCAGTTGGCCTTGGATATCCGGGAGGTCCGAAAATCGACTTGGCAGCCAGAGAAGGAAATCCTCATGCCATACAATTCCCCCGTGCCAAAGTGGATGGAAATATTTATGATTTTAGCTTCAGCGGCTTAAAATCAGCAGTATTAAACTATATCAACCATGCCAACATGATGGGAGAGGAAATCCATGTAGCCGATTTGGCCGCCTCTTTTCAGAAGGCAGTAGTAGATGTGCTGGTGAGTCATACGATGGATGCAGCAAAGGAATATGGATTTCAAAAGGTTGCCATTGCCGGAGGCGTGGCTTCTAATTCTGCCCTGCGGGAAGGGATGAACCTTGCATGCAAAAAAGCAGGCATTGAATTATATTATCCTTCGCCCGTTTACTGCACTGATAACGCGGCCATGATAGGCACGGCTGCATATTATGAGTATATTAACGGAGCGAGATCCGGTTGGGATTTAAATGCTGTCCCCAATTTAAAGCTAGGGGAGAGATAGAACATCATCTGGAAGCATGATTTCCAGAAAGCATGGACAAGACAGAGGAAACGGTCAGATGGATAACAAGGGAAAAACAGCGGCAATTATATTGGCGGCAGGAAAAGGAACGCGAATGGAAAACCAGGTGCATAAACAATACCTGGAGCTCCTTGGGAAACCTTTGCTCTATTATGCAATACATGCCTTTGAATGCAGTTCGGTAGATGAGATCATTCTGGTGACCGGACCTGGAGAGGTCAGGTATTGCCGGGAAGAGATGATAGAGAAATACGGTTTCAATAAGGTGACTGCAGTTACAGAGGGAGGAAAGGAACGATATCATTCTGTATATCAGGGCCTTAAAGCTGTTAAAAACTGTGAGTATGTGCTGATCCATGACGGGGCCAGGCCCTGCGTTACCAAGACGGTCATAGAAGCAGCTTCCAACGCAGCAAGAATATACAGAGCCTGTGCAGTTGGCATGCCGGTAAAGGATACCATTAAAATTACCGATGAAGATGAGTTTGCTTCCCTGACACCTGATAGAGAACATTTATGGCAGATTCAGACTCCGCAGGCCTTTGAATATGAACTGGTGCTTCAGGCTTATGAAAAGCTTATGTCATCAGAAGAGTATCAAAAGGGAGTAACGGATGATGCTATGGTGGTGGAAAACATGACTAAGGAAAAAGTCAAGCTGGTACGGGGCGATTACTCTAACATTAAGGTTACCACGCCAGAAGACATGGAAATCGCCGGGGTATTGTTAAAAAGAAACCATTGGGAAAAATAAAAGGAATGCTGTAATCGCAGCTTCCTTTTTATTTTTTTCCTCCTGATTTCAAAAGATCCTTTACAATGAGATGAAGGTGTTCAAGCTGCTCCCTGTTTAAATGCTGGGCATCCTCTATGAGTTCCCTTACCTTTGCAGGGCTGCTGATGCCACGGGAGAAGAATTCAGACGGTTCAATGTCCAGATACTCGCATATATAAAAGAAGCCCATCATGGACGGAAGAGCTAGTCCATTTTCTATTTTATTGATATATGTGGGATTCTGCCCGAGAGACAGACTCATATCGCGTGCAGATACTCCCTTTTGGGCTCTAAGCTCGGAAAGGCGTTTTGAAAAATTGAAATCTATATACATAGGTAGCTCCTCCTGATTCCATAGTATTGCATTTAATGAAATATATGTAGTAAATAATGCAATCCATCACTTGACATGTTGCATTCATTACAATATTATTAGGTATATAAAGTATTTAATGTATGGTTATACAGAAAAGTCCGTCATGCGGGCTGGGTAGCTGTCAGACCTTGTCATGACTGCATCAGAGGAAACTTTCCTGCGGGTATACCTTTACACCCGGTTAAACAGGGTGGACTCTGCCCAAAAGCATGGGCGGGAAAAGATGAAAGAAGGTACAGTAGATGAAAACTGAAGAAAACAGGATAAGGATGGACAAAAACGCCAAAGCTGGGCTTTTGGACCGCATAGCAGCAGAGTCGGGCTGTATGTACCTGTCAGATTTAAGAAACTGTATTACTGATGGACGCTGCCGCTTTGTTGTTTCTGAAATACCGGCATCAGATTATTCAGTAAAAGTATGGGAAGATGCGGCCAGTTATATGACGGGGACAGAAGAAGATTTTAAAACAGCTGAGGAAGCAAAACAATGGCTTTTGGCACATTTATAGGGCTTTATGATATAATTTGAAAAAAATGTAAAAATGTGTTGACAGAATATATAAACAATGATAA
>JAEWRS010000078.1 GCA_023398855.1 Bacillota bacterium | reverse complement strand
ATCATCTCTATCCCATCCATCATAGGCATGTTAATATCCACAAGCAGTATATCCGGCTTCATCTTTTGAATCAGCTCTATTCCCTCTATTCCATTGCGGGCCTCACCGATTATGGTGCAGTCCAATTCTGCCCAATGGACGGAATACATCAACCCCTTTCTGATAATGTCCTCATCCTCTGCTATTAAAACACGATACATTCCATCACCCCTTTTGTTCAATACGAACCGTTACTTCAAAACCTATACCTTCTCTATTTCCAATTAAAATCCCGCTGTTCTCTCCGTACTGAAGGTAAAGCCTGCGGGATAAGTTGCACAGTCCAATGGAAGAAGAACTGTTATTATGATCCTTTAGCTGCTGCTCCAGCTCCTTTGCTTTTTCAGGCTCCATGCCCAGCCCGTCATCCAAGACATGAATAACCAGAGTATGTCCATCCATGTAACTGTGAATCTGGATATTCAATTCCATTTTCTTTTTAAAACCATATTTGATGCTGTTTTCAATCATAGGCTGAAGCAGCATTTTGGGCACAATGCACTGGAGACATTCTGCACCAATATGGATTTCACAATGGAAACGATCGCCAAACCGGCAATTCTGTATCTCAAGGTAAGCATCAATAAACTGCATATCCTCTTCCAGAGTCATTTCCTTTCGGGTAGTGTTCACACTGTAACGCAAAACCTCTGTCAGCTTTACAATCAGCTCCTCCGCTTTTGGCGCATCAAATATTACCAGGTTCCTGATAATCTCCAAAGTATTATAAAGAAAATGAGGGTTCATCTGCTGAGTCAGCTGCTCCATTTCAATGCGGCTGTTGAGTTTGATCAGTTCTGTGTTGCGTTCATTTAAATTCTGTATATTATCCAGCATACGGTTTACCTGATGTCCTACTTCCCCAAACTCATCATCCGTTCCAAACTGAATCCGGTGTTTATGATCTCCTTTTTGTATCATGCGGATTTCTTTCACCAGGTTTTTAATTGAAGTGGCATTGTTGGCGGCCATGGTCCTTGACATCCAGCATGCAACCGCATACCAGCACACTCCCACTGACAAAAGAATCAAAAGCCCGATGGCTACTGTCTGGTTTCTGGGATAATGTACCAGGGAGTAGATTACGGCTGAATACTCCGTCAACTCTTTTGAAACACTCCAATACCGGTCCCCTTTGCTTTCCCATATTCCATGCCCCACTCCGTAAAATTTATTATTGCTGTCAGCCAGACCCGGTTTACTGATGTACATGACATTCTGTCTCATATCTGTGATTACACCATCAAAGCTGCTTTCTGACAGATAATAGTTCCACTCACTTCCAGACAGAAATAACGTTAGATACCCTTGAATGCTTTCTCCTTCAAAAATCGGTTTCACAAAGAGAGAATCCGCATAATTTCCTCTGTCATAGTAAATGGCCCTGTAAATCTCCCCCTCTTTGTTATTTCTTGCATTATAACAGATCGCATTATTATAATTCAGCAAATAGGAGGATACCCGATTCTCATTGAAAGAGGTAAACACCACCTTACCGCTTTTATCTACAAGCAGCACTTCATTGTGAACCTTGCATTCCTCATTAAACTGGCGGAAAAGATTCTTAAACTCATCAGCAGCAACAGAATCCGGCTGGGAAAGCATTCTCCTGACAATATCATTAATCCTCTCATTTACCAGAAATTTTCTATTCTGAAGATCAAGATCAAAAAAAGTTTCTTTCAGACGTGCCAAATGAGAAACAGCGTTCAGTTCATTTTCCGTTAATGTAATAATGTATTGCCCTGCCCAAAAAAAGAATACGCTGATCATCATCAGCAGAACGATCTTCCTGGTAACCGATTTCTGTAAGTTTCTCTGAAACCTTCCCTCTTTTGGTATCTCATCTTTATTGAATGAATGCAAAACAGCTTCTATTTTAAGATTCATCTCTCTTTTTGCCATACCCTTTATTTCACCTTTCCCTTTATCGTTCGTCTTATTATGCATTTTTAACAATAAAGGCGTTTTTGACAAGATACTTTTTATTCATTATTCTATTATAGGAGGTGAACAGGGGTTTTTCAATCAAAATCAATCATAAGGAAAATTTTACAGAATTTTATCGATTTATTTACTCAATTCATTCATATTGTATCCCCATCAGGAACATAATATTGTCTGCATGCTTATATTCCATTATTAGCTTTATAGCGTATAGAATTTTCGTGAAAATAAAATGCCAAGGCGTTAATTTAAGCCTTCCTCTTTGGTGTCAAAACTGAAAAGCTTGACGTTTTAAGTCCTTGCCTTTATCATATAAAAGTGAGGTTTTGACCTGCCGCATATACTTTTTATGTATCTTCCTAATACGCGCGAAATCAAAACAGTCCGTCATAAGTGTATGCTGAAATGGGATGAGGATTTTTTTTATAATCTGTAAGACAGTTTTTATAAAGAAGGGAGCTAAACAAATTATGCTAAAAATAGCATTATGCGACGATAACCGAGGCGCGATCAAGAGATATGCCGATTTAATTGCCCAAATCGCGGAAAAGCATCAGTTAAAGATCGAGCTCTCCTATTTTTACAGTGGAGAATCCCTGCTTTTTCACTATTCTGAAGCACCTGAACAAACAGATATTATATACTTAGATATCTTGATGGGGAAAACTGACGGGATGGAGACAGCCAGGAGACTTAGAGACTGTGACTGCAAAGCCCAGATCGTCTTTTTAACCAGTTATGAAGATTATGTTTATGAGGCGTTTGATGTAAATGCGCTTCAATACCTGTTAAAGGAAAACACAAGCTCAGAAAAATTTGAGGAAGTTTTCATAAAAGCAGCCGAGCTGGCCATGAAAAAAGATAATGAATTATTCACATTTGAATTTGACGGAAAAACAAGTGCCGTCCCAGTTAACCAAATCTCTTATTTTGAAATTTGGCAAAGAATTGTAACGGTTCATTACAGCGATGGGAAAACTGCTAAATTTTATGACAGTATGGAGCACATAGAAAATACGCTTTCAGGAAAAGACTTTGTACGGTCCCATCGTTCCTATCTGGTTCATCTCCCTTACATCGTAACGTTTAAGCAGCAGACCGTGCAGTTAAAAACGGGAGAAACCGTTCCAGTTGGTGTCACTTATGCACAATCTTTAAAAAGGGCATTTTCTGACTATATATCCCGTTTTCATATTTATAGTTCTAAAAATTCTAATTAGAAAGAGGAGAAGCAATGATTTGCATTGTTGTCCCAGTAGTTCTCTTGTACTACTGTTCTTTTTTGTATTACTACCGTAAGCTTTTCCCTGTACAGGGGCGACGGGTTATTCAGACCCTGCTGCCTCTTATGGCCATTGCTTTGGCATATATTTTCATTAAACCGACAGATGTGCGTTGGATAAGACTTCCGATCCTGATGTTTGTCATGGCTTTTGGAATCCGGTTTTCCACCGGTGCAGATTGGCTGCAGTCGGTCTATGGAGGAAGCTGCTCCGTGCTGAGCGCTTATTGCTTTAGAGGCATATTTGCCGTTTTCAGTGCGTTTGCCCTGCGCAGCATTAATCCGAATAATATGGAGCTTTATGATGCGGGTACCATCATCAGTCTGCCGCTGACACTTATATTATTTGTGATATTGTATAAAACCATCCTTCCCGATGACAAGCTTAAGCTTTTTTTATATAACCGCAATCAGCTTAAATATGTGGTAGTGTATGAGCTGACGGCTGTAGCCAATCTGTCTGTCATTAATTCAGGGCGGGACTTACTTACTTATGATTTATTGTTTACAGGCAGGCATTTAACCTCTTACGGCTTATGGTATGTGAGTGTGTGTCTGGGAGCCTATACCCTCACCATCGGAATACTGATTTATGCAATTTACCAATCCATAAAGAGCACAGAGCTGCTGGAATACCAATGGCGGACAGAAATGCTGGAAGGGCAATATGAAAGGCAGGTCCGGCATTATAAATCTTATCAGAAATACACGGAAAGCTTCCAGATATACAAGCACGATTATAAATCCATGATGGCTTCAGTAAAATCCTTGATCTGGGCAAACGAAAACGAAAAAGCCCTTCAATTGATTGATGACATGTTTGACGATATGCAAAAAAGAGTACTGATCCACAAAAAATATTCTGATAACATTATTTTGGATGCCATGCTGCAGGATCTGGCAAATATATGCTCAGAAAGCGAAATACGGTTCTCATCCAGTGTATGTGCACCACGTGATACAGGACTTTCGACCATTGACGCTATCCGGATTTTTTCAAATTTTGCCAACAATGCCGTAGAGGCCTGCCTGAATGTTCCGGTATCAGAGCGTTTTATCGAGGTTGCCACTACCAGTGAGCAGCAGTGGGTCACACTTCAGGCGATCAACTCCTATGACGGAAAATCACGGGTGGAAAACGGAAAACTTATTTCAACCAAACCAGATAACCACAATCATGGATTGGGGCTCAGGATTGTAGCGCAGATCGCCGAAAATTTAGGCGGATTTATGATGTATGAGGCAGATCCTCAGACAAAGATATTCCTGGTAAGGATTCATATCCCACGGTTATGCAAGGATCAGTCTTTATAGAATTTCAGTTTTAGGGAGACCAGCATGATCCAATTTTATATAGTCAATGCCCCGACAGACCGCCGGAGCATTGACTATATAAAATTATGAATATCCGGTACTATTTTAAAATTCCCTGACAATACTTTTTGAGTTTCGCTCTTTCTTTTTATACTTTTTGCACGCGTACATTCTGCGGTCAGCTTCCTGAAGGATATCTGTCACACGATGGGAAGAGCCGGAATGAAAGGAAACAGTGCCGTGGCTGAATGACAATGGATATGGCTTTCCAGAAGAGCCCTCCAGTTTTTTTAACTCACTGCTCATTCTTACGATGATTTTTTCTACAATATCTGCTTTGCAATTCTTAAAAATAATAAAAAATTCATCGCCTCCATAGCGGCAGACAACATCAGAGCTTCTGATAGATCTGAGGATTACCGCCGCAATACTCTTAATGGCAAAATCCCCCTCATCGTGTCCATATGTATCGTTGATCACTTTTAAGTCGTCAATATCAATAAAAGTCAGACAGGTTTGTGTATCGTTATAAAGCAGGGTCTTTTCCAATTCCTTTAGTCCAGCTTCCCGGCTGTAAGCTCCAGTCATAAGATCGGTAGCTGCCGTCAGCCACAGCCGGTGCTCTTTTGTCTTCCAGTCACTGACATCCTCAATCACATAGTGAAACAAAACCTGGCCATTGGGCAGCAGACATCTGCTGGACATGACCCGGTACCATATATTATTGCTGCTTTCGAAAACTTCACGGTAAACAGGAAACATATCCTGCCTGCCAAGCTCTGCCATCACTTCTAACAGGATATTGCCATGCTCCTGCTCAGAGAATAAATGTTCAACATCACCTAAAATACGTTTAGCCGGCCGGTTAGCATATACTACATTTCCGTTATAATCTACCTCCAGCACTAAAATATGAAGAAGATCAAGAGCCTGAATGATCTGATGATAGCGCCAGCTGCTGACAGGTGCCGGAATATCCCAGACTTTGTCTCCGTTGTCATTCAGGGAAGCAGACGCAACACGGTCAATCAAATCGTTAAACATTTCAAACAATTCTCCGGAATATTCCATCTTGCTTACCACATAACCTTCTTTCAGCTGTTTCACGCTCAGGGACAAAACAGAGAGCTGGGAGTGGAGCTGCTTTAGGGAGCCTGATAAGTAATTATGCCGGGAGGGAAGGGGTCCATCTAATTTGCCCTTTGATAAATCAACTGCAAGGCGGTTCATTTCATTGATATTTGGAATCAACTGATTGATCCTTGCAATAAGCTTATGCCACTCCGGCACAAAAGTATCTTCCTTCAATATATCGCACTGCTCTCCCGACAGCAGTCTTGTTAACAGATCCTCCACGGCCGTAAGCATTTTAAGATCTTCGTGGTTCATACCCTGTCTCCTTGTCTTTGCTCATCTCCTGATTCCCGCATTCCCTTACCTTAGGCTTACAGCCACGAACCGGCAAGTTCTGTCGCCGGTTGACCAGCAGTCAATTTCTTTCACATCAAACTGATATCCGCTGTAGGTTTCCAGTATTCCCGTAATAAAACCCTCATCATAATTGCATACGGTCTTTCCTGAAACAGGGAGGCCGGAGCAGTCTAAATCTTCCGAAACAGTCAGGGTGAATGAAAGAGAATCCATATCGATCTTTTCAATTCTCAAGATACCAATTTTCAGTTCCTTTAACTTATTTGTCAAATTGGCGATAAAAAAATCAAAATCCCCGGAAAGATCCAATACATTTTTAGCCAGCTCCTTACCTGCCAGATGCCCCGCTGCCCAATACAGGCGGCTGGCTGTCTCATCATCATATTCCCGGGCCAAAACATCTTTTAATGTGTATTGGAGCAGACGATAGACAATTACAGGCATATCTGAGCCAAGGTTTTTCCTTCCTTCATCAATGTTACCAAGACTCTGCCAGGTGAAATGAGATGGTTTACTTTCATAACGCATGATAATTCCTCCTTTAAATCTTCTGTGACAGAAACGCTCACCTGCTATCTTCCCGGCATATTACAGAATTACAAAACGGTATTCCCTGTAGGCTTGCAGCAGGCATGTATGACCGCATGATTTCTCAGCGGACCAATGGCATTTTCTTTCATTCTACAATACCAGTTTTTTATTTAAAGATAACATGTTACAAATTAGCTTTTTAATGTCATGAATAGGGTAAATTTGTCCATAATATCTCCATGTCTGGACGTTCTGCCCCTTACTGCAAATAAAAAGACTCATTATTAACTGGTATTAACAATGAGTCTTTTTATGGTGTTATTGATACAAAATACCTGCATTTATCTTATTTCATTTCCATGGACAACGGCTGAAAGCGGCTGTCCTCAATCGTAGTATTTTCCTGACATTTCCAATATCTGTACCTGAATCACTGCAGTGCCCCGTACCATATTTTCCGGTAAAACAGCATCAGAAAGATGAGGTGTATATTTTTTAACAACCTCCATCAGAACTTCCCGTTTGCAGTTGACATCTGTAAGGATGGATGCCATGCCTGAAAGAATTACACTTTCGTATTTTGTGTTGGTATCACAGGCTTTGCCGCTTGGGTCCAGCAGCAGCCTGTCCATCTCATACGCAGTAATGCTCACCTGGGGATTTGCTTTGATATTATCAATTTTTGTGCCTTTGGGTAAACCGTGCATATAAATAAAACCATTGTAAAAGATATGGTGCATTGGCGTGACATAGGGTGTGCCATCTGCATTTAATGTGGCAACGCTGCACGTTAAGGTGCGGTTCAGCAAATCTTCAACCTTTTCCTTTGTCATTATGTGAGTTTTCATTCTGTGCTGCATGATCGTTTCCTCCTTGATAAAAACTTGACTTCTTCTTATAGTATACCGTATAATTGTAACTAATTATAGTTACAATTAATGAAATATATATGGGTACAATTTAGAGGTGACCAAATGCTAATCATAGACAAACTGTCCGGTGATCCGTTATATATGCAAATATATCAACAATTAAAAGATAAAATTACTGCTGGTGAATTAAGGGAAGGAAGTATGCTTCCGCCCATCAGAACTCTTGCCATCACACTCATGGTTGCAAAAAACACAGTTGACAGCGCATATCAGCAGCTTAGTTCGGAAGGGTATGTTCTGGGAAAGGCTGGCAGCGGTTACAAAATACAGAAAATAGACATACCGGTTCTTGCCAGTCCGGCGGACAAACAATATGACACCAAAAGAATTATAAGAAAAATGCAGCCACAGGATCTGATAACCTATGACTTTCAGTATGGAAAACTGGATTTTGCAAATTTTCCACTTCGTATCTGGCGCAGACTGCTCAATCATGTATTGCTGTCAGAGGAAATCAGAGGAATCACTGAATACAATGAGAATAAAGGCGACCTGTCTCTACGGATTGAGATTATGAAGTATCTGCATGAATCAAGAGGTGTGGTCTGTTCACCAGAACAAATCATTCTATCTTCCGGGGCAATGTCTGCAGTAAGTCTTATATGCAAATTATTTGATACTAAAACAGTAGCAGTAGAAGATCCGGGATTTGACAGTGCAAAAGAAACCTTTTGTAACTATGGTTATCAGCTGAAGCCCGTTGCCCTTACTAATGAAGGCATTGATTTGAACGAGTTAAAACCATTAAAAGTTAATCTTTTATATACCACTCCATCTCATCAGTTTCCCACCGGTGTTGTGATGCCCGTAAACAAACGGCTTCACCTTTTGGACTGGGCAGAACAAAACAATGCATACATCATTGAGGACGACTACGACAGTGAACTGCGTTATAACAGCAGACCGATTCCCTCTATCCAATCATTGGACCAAAAAGACCGGGTGATCTATATTAACAGCTTTTCCAAGGCACTGGCCCCTGGTCTGAGAATGGGTTTTATTGTTTTGCCCCAGGTGCTGCTGGAAAAATATCAATCCAGATGTCATAATCACAGCTGCCCCGTATCCTGGATTGAACAAAAAACCATGTTTCATTTTATGGAGCAGGGACATTGGAACAGGCTTCTGAATAAAATATCGGTATCCAACAAACGAAAGCATGATACATTAATAAGCACCATAAATAATCAGATGGGTATCCGTACAAGGATACACGGAAGAAACGCCGGTCTGCACATTCTTTTAGAAGTACATAATGGTATGTCTGAACATCAGCTTATTGATGCAGCTAAAAAGGTGGAGGTTAAGGTTTACCCTGTATCCGATTATTGGCTTCAAACTGAAAATTACACCAATAATATGGTATTAATTGGATACAGCAGTTTGTCAGAAGATGAAATCATTCAGGGTATCACCCGCTTATCTTCCGCATGGTTTTGAACCGTTGCGCCAGGAACAGACCGGCTTAAGAAAAAATCCCGTTAAACTCACGCTTTTTAGGTGTTGCCATGACAAGGGTATAATGCTGCATGATATATACTTGTTATAGCCTCACATTACGAATTAAAGTCTGTATAAAAGAATCAAGCCAAAACAAATACACTTCTGCATCTATTTTAGCCTGATGGTTTTCTTCTTCTATAAACTAAATATTTATTTCGCTGAGTCTAAACAAACTGTGCAACTCAGCAAACAGGAGTTTACTCCCCATCCTCCAGCGCCGCTTGTGCTAAATATGTTTCCACCCGCAGCTTTACATTCTCCTGCAAATTGCGATAGAAGAACTGATAGTCATACAGGTGGTAGACGCCGTCCGGGAAGAGGGAATTGGCATAATCCTTGGGGGTTACGTCAGGCACTTTTAAGGTTCCACGCCCGGCGTCCAAATAGGCGCCGGTCAGATGGGGGATCTCTTTTTTGATTTCTCCGCTGTAATCGGTAAAGCATGCCCCAAGGTTCTCTGCAGCGGCTGCAGGGGTGCCGTCGGTTTTCCAGTTTAGGGGATTGATCCCATACGTTTTGACTCCTGCCGGCACAAGGAGCGAATCCGTCACATGAATGGCTTCAGAGTTAAAGCAAACGATTGTTCCGATATCGTCGGCCTGCTGCGCCGGTTTCAACCAGGGGTAGTTGGCAAGATCGTCATCTGTGATGCGCCATCCAATGCAGTATACCGCAATCAAACGCTCCTGATAGGCGGGATTGTCAAAGAATTCCGAAAGAAGCCGCAGCGCCATATCCGCTCCCTGGGAAAAACCTGCCACCACAAAGGGCCGCCCCGGATCGCTATGCTCTATATAATAGAGGAACGCTTCGCGAATATCCGAATACGCGATGTCAAAATAAGGATTGGCTTCCGCCTGCGGCAGTGCATAGACCGGGAAAGCCACCTGCCGGTAATAAGGGGCGTAAAGCGTAAGGCTTTCCTCGTAGATTCCACGCTCCATGTTGAGCGCACCCACAAAGCTCTCTTTTGTTTTTTCATCTGATAAGGACATATTTCTGTTATTACTGTGCCCCATATCCACGGTGGGACAAATCAAAAACAGGTCTGCCTGTTTCTCTGTATGGATTCCGTTGTACGCCCAGTTTTCAGGCGAGGCATAGTCAATCCCTTTGTCGGCGGGTTTGATGACGGCCAGAACAATGACCATGGCGGCAAGAATGCACGCACAGATGCTCCATATCCGTTTATATCGTTTCACGTTCCACAATTCCTTTCCCTGAGTTGAGTTTGCATTCAAGTTTCGA
>JAEWRS010000047.1 GCA_023398855.1 Bacillota bacterium | reverse complement strand
CAAAGGACCTGCAAGAAATAAAGATTCAAGATTTAGTGAAGGTGGTTTCTGAAGAGGAAAAGAAGGAGATCATCCAGAGGGCGAAAAGCAGAGTAGAGCTTTCATGCGAAATAGATGAGGTGTTGACCTATGCAATTCAGCATAATGGAGCTCACCTTGTCAGAGATATTTGTGTGAAGAATATTTCTGAAAATGATATTGATAATCTGGTTGTAAGGATTGGTTCAAATAACGAGCTGGTAGAATTATTTGAGTTTGGGATTCAAAAAATAAAGCCGGACGAAGAACTTCATTTTAAGAAATTGAAGGTTGGGATCAATGCGGATTATCTTGCGTCGCTGACAGAAAGAAGTATCTGCAAATTAAAAGTAAAGGTATGCCTTGAAGAAGAAGTCCTTGTTTCGGAAATTAAAGATATTACTGTGCTTGCATTTGATCAGTGGCCCGGATTACAATATACTCCTGAACTTTTGGCTGCTTTTGCTATGCCAAATCATCCTGTGGTTATCAGCCTTTTACAGTTATCCTCAAAATACCTGGACAAGTGGACCCAAGAGCCTTCTTTGGCAGGATATCAGTTTGAAGATCCAAATCGCGTAAAGACAATGGCTGCAGCTGCTTATGCAGCAATTCAGCAGAAGAATATTACTTATGCAGAGCCTCCTTCAAGCTTTGAAGTTTTTGGGCAGCGTATCAGATTAGCTGATGCAGTGTTAGAGCAGCATATGGGAACCTGCATGGACATGACACTTCTTTACGTGGCATGTCTGGAAGCTATGGGGCTGAATCCGGTTATGGTCATGATGAAAGGCCATATATTTGCTGGCGCATGGCTGATTGAAGAATCATTCGCTGATATGGTCATGGATGATCCTTCTCAATTGGAAAAGAGAATGTCAAAAGGCATTCATGAGCTGATTGTTGTAGAGTGTACGGCAATGTGCGCAGGAAAGACCCGTAGTTTTGATGAGGCAATTACTCTGGCAGAGCGTCATGTATCTGACTATGGAAATTTTGCTTTTGTTATTGATGTACGAAGGGCAAGAAGTATGGGAATCCGACCTTTGCCGGTTCGGGTAAAAACGGATGCAGGGTTCGAAGTTCTTCATGAGGACAGAAAAGAAAAAGACATTACCAGTGCACCGGATGCAATAGGGGAAACTTTTAACCTATCATATTCAGGGGAAAAGAAACCGGTTACTAAGCGGGCACAATGGGAGCGAAAGCTTCTTGATATAAGCATGCGAAATATGCTTATTAATCTGCGTATGACGAAAGCGATTGTTCCGCTGCTTTCTTCTGATGCAGGGATACTGGAAGATGCATTGGCAGACGGTGAGGAGTTCCAGGTGCTGCCAAAACCTGCAGATATGTCTGTCTCTGGTGATAATGGGATTCCTGTTGAAGCGCTGAGTGAACTGGGGCCATTTGCTGATTTTATTGCACTAGAGAGTAAACACCGCCGACTTCATTCCCTGTATACGGAGAAAGAACTTGGTGTGAGTCTTACCAAGATGTATCGGTCTGCAAAGACATCAATGGAAGAAAACGGAGCCAATACACTTTATCTTGCATTGGGGCTGCTTCGTTGGTTTGAGGGGAAGAGGGATACTGTTGCCAGATATGCCCCCATTGTTCTTGTACCAATTAATATTAATCGCAAATCTGCAAGTAAGGGTTATGTGATGCATATGCGTGATGAGGATGCGCAGATTAACATTACTCTACTTGAATTTTTAAAGCAAAATTTTGATACTCAGATTTATGGTTTAAACCCGCTTCCAATGGATGAGCATGGGTTGAATATGCCTAAGATTTTTGCAATTGTGCGCCATGCTGTTATGAATCTGCCTATGTGGGATGTGGTTGAGGCTGGAATTATCGGAAACTTCTCTTTTTCACAATTTGTTCTGTGGAATGATATCCGCAGCAAAAAGGATTTCCTGGAAAACAATAAGATTGTCCGCAGCCTTATGAATGGCTCGGTGGATTGGGATTGTACTATCCCCGAACGTGTAGATAAAGATGAAGCGTATCTGCCGGTTACTGTTGATTCTTCGCAGCTGAGAGCAATTAATATGGCAGCAGAAGGGGTCAGCTTTGTGCTTCACGGGCCTCCGGGAACAGGAAAATCCCAGACTATCACGGCAATGCTTGCCAACGCTTTGACAAAGGGCAAAACTGTGCTTTTTGTGGCAGAAAAGATGGCCGCACTTGAGGTGGTACAAAAACGTCTAACTGCACTTGGTATCCAGGATTTCTGTCTGGAGCTTCATTCAAACAAGGCAACAAAAAAGGCAGTATTAGATCAACTGAAACGCGGTTTGGAAATCGGTGCAGGAGGCATGCAGACAGATTATGATATGAAGGTTCAGGATATTCGTAGGATGAGAGCTGACCTGGATGCGTATGTTAAAGCGCTGCATGCTCAGAGATCCTTTGGAAAGAGTTTGCGCCAGCTAATGGATATCTATGAGATGGTGCCTGCTCCTGATCAGTATATCAGGTTTGATCATACATATGCAAGTACGCTGACGGAAAGCAATCTGGATCATCAGGTTCACAGCCTGGAGAGATTAATTGCAGCCGGTAAAGTGATCGGCCACCCATATAATCATCCACTGGCAGCAGTTCATCAGGAAGAATACAGTCAAAGTCTTAAGTTTGACCTGGAGGATATTGTTACTGCATACAAAACTTCTTTAGAAAAGTTCAGGAGTGAAGTACTTTCCTTTGTTCGGTGGCTGGAAATTGAAGTGCCTGTTGCAGAACATGAGTGGAAAGATGTCTGTAATTATGCCCACAGTGTCATCGCTGCACAAAGAGTTCCTGAGTTTCTGAGAAATGCAGACTCTATTGATAGAGCCTTTTCTATTCCTAAAGCTTACATGGAAAGGCGTGATGCGTTTGCTTCTAAGAAAGCAATGTTCATGCAGCAGTGGAACGAGAACTTCCTTCGTATGGATATGAGCGGTTTCAGGGAAACATATGATAAGGCCAATAGGAGGATCTTCGGAAAAGGAAGGGCACTCGATGCATTGACAGTAGAATTGCAGGCTTATGCGTCTTTTAAAATTGAGACAGACAAAATACCGGTTTATTTGACGGATGTTACTTTCTATAAACAAGAAGCGGATGAGGTGGAAACCCTGGAATCTCAGCTGCAATATGAATGGAAGACATTGATTCAGGAATATCCAACCCAGGAAGCATTGCAACAATATCAGCATAGTGTGAAGGCTCAGCTTCAGACTATGCAGCAGTTCTCAAGACAGATAAAAAAACTGGAATCAGATGGTTCTTTGGATGCATGTATTCAGTTGGCAAAAGATGTTATCACTGACTTAGCCACTGTAAAGCAGAAGGAAACAGCAGCAGTTGAATTATTAAATCTGGTATTTACTGCTGCTGATGGTAATTGGATTGAAGACCGACTAATTCTTTGTCATTGTATTCTGGAAAACTCTGCATCTATAAAGGATTGGATTGTATTTAGGCAGTTTACCAAGGAATGCAGGGAAAGAGGGCTTGCACCTGTTTGCGATGCTTATGAAGCGGGCATGCCTCATGATCAGGTGATAAATGTTTACCTCAAATCTATATACAGGGCCATTATTTTGTCTGTTATAGAAAATGAACCTGTTTTAAATGGATTTACCGGTACGGGGTTCAATGAACAGATTTCACAGTTTAAGAAGCTGGATCAGGAATTTATGGAACTGACCAAAGAAGAGATGTTCTATAAGCTGACTCACCAACTGCCGACAGGGCACGAGTCTGTACAGATAAGCAAAGAATTAAACATATTACGCAGAGCCATCAGCAGTAATGGAAGGGGGATGTCTATCAGAACGCTATTTGAACAGATTCCTCATGTTCTGAATAAACTCTGCCCATGTATGCTTATGAGCCCGATTTCAGTTGCTCAGTACATTGCAGCGGAAAATAATCTGTTTGATATAGTAATTTTTGATGAGGCATCTCAGCTGCCCACATGTAAGGCGGTAGGAGTACTTGCACGAGGAAAGAATGCTGTCATTGTCGGGGATCCCAATCAGATGCCGCCTACAAGCTTTTTTTCAGGAAATACTGTAGATGAAGATAATCTTGATATAGAAGATTTGGATAGTATTTTAAATGACTGTCTGGCTCTAGGTATGCCGCAGGCATATCTGCACTGGCATTATCGAAGCAGACACGAGAGTCTGATCGCTTTTAGCAATCAGGAATTTTATGAAAATTCTATGCTTACGTTTCCTTCTGTAAATGACAGGGAGAAATGCGTAAACCTTATTAAGACAGATGGATTCTTTGATCGTGGCAAAGGCCGTGTAAATGAAGGAGAGGCAAAAGCGATTGTAGAAGAGATTAAGCGCAGATACCATGACCCTGAATTGAATGCACAGACAATTGGTGTGGTTACTTTTAATATCAGTCAGCAGACATTGATCGAGGATTTGCTGCAGGAGGAATATCAGAAGGATATGGCTTTTGATAACTGGGCAAATATGGGAGAAGAAACCATGTTTGTTAAGAATCTGGAGAACGTTCAAGGTGATGAGAGAGATGTTATTTTATTCTCTGTCGCTTTTGGCCCGGATGCAGAGGGTAAACTTTCTCTCAATTTTGGACCTTTGAACAAAGACGGAGGCTGGAAACGGTTAAATGTGGCTGTTTCCCGGGCGAGAATGGAAATGGTAGTATTTACGACTATGACAGCTGACATGATCAATTTGAAGCGCACAAAGTCAAAGGGCGTTGAATCTTTTAAGAACTTCCTGGAGTTTTCCGAGAAAGGAAGACTGATTGGAGAATATGCTGATACCAGGGTTCAGAAAGATCAGGGGATTATGGAGCATATCTGCGAGCAGATTACAGATGTGGGTTATCAATATCAAAAAGCAGTAGGACATTCCAAGTTCAAAGTTGATATTGCTGTGATTAATCCATATAATGAGGAGGAGTATTTACTTGGAATCATGCTGGATGGAGAATCATACAGGCGGTCTTCAAATACAAAAGACCGGGAGGTTGCCCAAATCAGCGTACTTGAAGGTCTGGGCTGGAAACTCCACCGTATCTGGACTATGGATTGGTGGGATAATACAGAGAAAGAAATAACCAGGCTATTGCAGCTTTTAGAACAGGAAAAAGAGACTGCATACACAAAATATCAAGAGTTGCATAAGGCGGATCAGGATTCAAAGGTTCAACTGGAAGACAGCATTGATGAAATACTAAATGATACCCAGAATATTTCGGAGCTCACTTATACTGAGAATGAAAATTCTTCAATTATATGGGAAGACTCCGTGAAATCTGCTGACGAGGGTAAGGTTGCATCTGAAGTTCAAGAGGTTTTGCCGGATAATCCGGGAGAGCCTGAAAAAATAGAGGAAGCCGCGGAGCAGATCCAGAAGGCGGTGATAGATATTGAGAATCGTTTTGTCCCTCATGTGCTAATGGCAGAGGCTGCAGATTTAAAAGTAGCGGCAAAATCAGGAGATCACCAAAGTGAGATCACAGTGATTGAATTGGGAAATCCGGAATATCAAGTGGAAGATTATATACTGGCTGATATTGAAGTTACCCCTATATCTACCACCAATTATATTTTAAAGGATTCTTTGGTCATGATTACTGCAAGGCTTCAAAAAATTATTGATATGGAGGCACCAATTGCTCATGACCGACTGGTAAAGAAGGTGTTGCGTTCCTTTGATATCGGACGATCCAGTGTCCAAACGCTTGAGGCAACGGATAAGGCCTTAAAAAAGGCTGAATTTAAAAATAACAGGCAGGCGGGTGTGAAGGTTTATTGGAGAAAAGATCAGGACCCTGATACTTATAAAGTTTATCGTAGTGATGTAAATTCTGATGAGAAAAGGTTGCCAGATGAAATTTGCCAGCAGGAACTGAAAAATGCTATATGCGTTACCTTGTGTGATAAAGGGGCTTTAGACAAAGATTCTCTTGTAAAGGAGACGATTCGGACAATGGGCTATGCCAGAAGTGGCGTAGCACTGGTTGCAGCAGTAGAGAGAGGATTAAAGTTTGGCAGAAAGACCGGAGAAATCGCGATGGATGAACAGAAGAAATTTATTATGTGTTCGACAAAGATAAAGGATATGTTGATCAGCTATGGTAATAATGATTTTGACTGATAATTAAATAAAACAAGTTGTTTTACCAAAATGTCCATTTATGGAAGGGAGAATATCTAATGTACTTATTAAACTCATTTACAGTAAAAAGCATGACCCTGCGCAACCGTATCGTTATGCCTCCCATGTGTATGTATTGTGCCGGAACCGACGGTATGCCAAATGAATTTCATTTTACCCATTATACCTCCCGTGGGGTTGGGGGTGTGGGGCTGATTATTATGGAAGCTACCGGTGTCTTACCGTGGGGCCGTATTTCTGACCATTGTCTGGGACTTTGGAATGATGATCAGGCAAAGGCACTTAAGCCAATTGTCACCGCCTGCCAGAAACAGGGAGCAAAAATGGCGATTCAGCTCAATCATGCGGGCCGCAAATGCGGAGCCAAAGAAA
>JAEWRS010000560.1 GCA_023398855.1 Bacillota bacterium | reverse complement strand
ACAAGGCCTTCGCTGCCATGTACCTTTACCAGGATCCGCTTTCCATCTGCTCCGTATTTGATTGCATTATTAATGAGATTATCAAACAGACGGGCCAGAAGATTGGCGTCTGCTGAAACGATCTGGACGGGGACATTGCTTTGCAGCTCATAGGAAAGGTTCTTATCCATAAAACTGGGATAAAACTCCTCCAGCAGCTGACTTAAAAGTTTTATAACATCCACTTTTGAAACGTTCATTGAAATCTTTCCGTAATTAAGCTTGGTAAATCCAAACAGATCTTCAATCAGCTTTTCCAGCCGTTTTGTCTTTACGTATGCAATCCCTATGTACTTTTTCTGCAGTTCCTGGTCAATGACTCCATCTTTGGATAAGAGCTCCAGGTAACCGATGATGGAAGTAAGCGGTGTTCGCAGGTCATGGGCAATATTGGTAATCAATTCATTCTTTGTCCGCTCTGCTTCCCGCTCTTTATCCATTAAATCTCTTAAATCTCCAACCATCTTGTTTAAACTGGCTGCCATGACGGAGAACTCATCATCCCCTTCAAGATCCACTGTTATATTTAAATCTCCTTCAGAAATCCTCTGCATGGCATCGGAGATTCTTCCGATGTAACGCATGGATTTTTCCTGAAGCAGGAGAAACGTCACTGCGAATATGCCAATTCCAAAAACAACATAGATAATTATCACCACCACATCAAAAGAGGTGAGCATCTCAAGGAACGCATTGTCCTTTTGAGTGCCCCTCATATAAGATGCAATCAGCGATACGTTGGTTACCAAAAATATCTCGATCAGAACCGTTACAATGGCACTGTAAAATATATTGGCAATGACCCGGGTATGGAAACGATGATTGATATCATTTTTCAATTTTGTATCCTACCCCCCAAACAGTTGTGATGATCTTGTTCTGTCTGGTATCTTCTTTCATCTTGCCCCGCAGGCGTCTGATATGTACCATTACCGTGTTATTGGCTTCATAAACCTTTTCATTCCAAACCTTTTCGAAAATCTCATCCGTGCTGAACACCCTTCCCGGATTGGCTGCCAGCAAATACAGGATGTCAAACTCAATTGGGGTGAGCTTGATCTCTTCTCCATAAACAGTCACCTTGTGGTTATCCTTGTTAATGGTCAGACCTTTGATTGCAATTTCATTCTTAACCGCCTCGTTTACCGCACTGTTGGGGTTTAACTGGGTGTAACGGCGCAGCTGGGATTTTACCCTTGCCGTCAGCTCCAGCGGGTTAAATGGCTTTGTCACATAATCATCCGCTCCGGTCCCAAGACCCAATATTTTGTCCAGGTCCGTGGACTTGGCACTGAGCATGATGATGGGAATATTATTCGTCTCCCGTATTTTCTTGCACATCTGCAGGCCATCCATTCCCGGCATCATGATGTCTAAAAGCACCAGATGGATCTGGTTCTTTTCCAGAATTCCCAGTCCCTCTTCCGCAGTACTTGCTTTGAATACTTTATATCCATCACTGACTAAATAGATCTCCACCAGCTCCGCAATTTCCTTCTCATCATCCACAACCAGAATATTTATTGTATCGGACATGAAAAATACCTCCCTTGTCGTATGTATATATAAGGTTCAGCGGTGCGTTCAACATTGGCTGGAGCCAAATGATTCATGACGGGGCACCGCTAAGACTCTTATCCATTTTACCACAAGAAAGGTATCTTTGCCTTACTATTTTCTTACAAAAAAGCTATAATCCGGTAATTTAAATCAATACTCTTATTCCTCCTGGCTTTCTGTAGGAATGAATACCCGGCTGGCTACCGGGTTTAATTTACCAAGCTCTTCCTTTACGCTTCTCACCGCTTCCTCACAAAACTGCTCCTGGCTGTTAACCTGGATCTTTCCCCTTTTATCTGGTTTTTCATAGGTTCCGGAAGGCTGCAGTATGTGGGCCTTTACGTTATCCTGAAACTGGACCTTCAGGACATGGAGGATATGCTCCACCAGAGTCTCATCCTCCACGGGAAACATGATCTCCACTCTCCGGTCTAAATTTCTTGGCATCCAGTCTGCACTGCCCATATAGAGCTCCGGACTATTATCGTTTTCAAAATAAAAGATCCTGGCGTGCTCCAGGAAATTTCCTACAATGGAGTGAACGGTAATATTCTCACTCAGCCCCAAAACCCCGGCTTTTAAACTGCATATGCCACGTACGATCAATTGGATCTTCACCCCTGCGCAGGAGGCTTCATAAAGTGCTGCTATGATTTCTTTGTCACAGAGGGAATTCATCTTTGCCATGATATGAGCCGTTTTTCCGTTCTCTGCATTTCTTGCTTCCCTGCGGATCATCCTTAAAAATCTGGGCCGCAGCCAGGTGGGTGCCAAAATCAGTTTATTCCAGTGAAGAGGCTCGGAATAGCCTGACAGCATATTAAATACAGCAGTGGCATCTTCCCCGATCTGGGGATTGCAGGTCATAAGGCCAAGGTCCGTGTAAAGCTTTGCCGTTGAATCGTTGTAATTTCCTGTGCCTAAATGGACGTAGCGGCGGATTCCATCTTCCTCCCTGCGCACCACCAGTGTAATCTTGCTGTGGGTCTTTAAGCCTACCAGTCCGTATATGACATGACAGCCAGACTTTTCCAGCTTTTTTGCCCAGTTGATATTGTTTTCCTCGTCAAAGCGTGCTTTTAATTCCACCAGAACCGATACTTGCTTACCATTGTCCGCGGCTTCTGCCAGGGCCGCAATAATGGGGGAATTCCCACTGACCCTGTAAAGGGTTTGTTTGATGGCCAGAACCGCCGGGTCACTTGCAGCCGATTTAACAAAATTCACCACAGGATCAAAGGTTTCATAAGGGTGGTGAAGCAAGATGTCACCCTCCCGGATATTGGAAAAGATATCCTCCTCATTCATCAGCCTTGGAACCTGTTGGGGTACATAGGGTACCGCCTTTAAGTGATCAAAGCCCTTCAGACCGTACATCTTCATTAAAAAAGTCAAGTCCAGGGGACCGGCTATTTCAAAAATATCGCCGGAGCTGATGTTCAGCTCCCGTTTAAGTATCTTTAGCAGACGCTTATCCATCTTTTCTTCCAGCTCAAGGCGGATGGCTTCGCCCCACTGGCGTTTTTTCAGCTGTTTCTGAATTTCCTCCAATAGGTCTTCTGCTTCCTCTTCGTCAATGGTAAGGTCTGCATTTCTCATAATGCGGTAGGGATGGGCATTGATCACATTGTAATTTAAAAACAAGCTGCCGATATTTCGCTCAATAATCTGTTCTAATAAAATGACTGCCCGTTCATTCTTTTTTCCAGACGGCAGTTCCACGATTCTTGGAAGAACACTAGGCACCTGGACCGTTGCAAATTCCAGCTCCTCTTCCCCGCTTTTTTTCTGAAGGAGCGCTGCGATATTTAACGATTTATTGCGAATCAACGGAAATGGACGAGAAGAATCCACTGCCATGGGAGTCAGCACGGGATATACATTTCGTTCAAAATAGCTGTCAGCAAATCTTCCCTCTTCTATGCTTAAATCCTCATGGTTTTGTACCACCCGCAGCCCGTTCTGCTTTAAGGAGGGAAGAAGAGAACGATTGTAGGTAGAGTACTGGAGAGCTACCAGCTCATGGGTTCTGCCGCTGATCTTTTCCAGCTGGGATTTAGGGTCTAAGCCGGCAATATCAGGCTTGGTATATTTGGCGTGGACCATATCTTTTAATGAAGCAACCCGGACCATATAAAATTCATCCAGATTAGAGGCTGTGATGCTTAAAAACTTCAACCGTTCAAAAAGAGGAAGGCTTTTATCCCTTGCTTCGCTGAGCACCCGGTAATTGAACTCAATCCAGCTCAGTTCTCGATTGACATAATTTTCAGGATTGCTAAAGATCATTTCATAGTCGCCCGCCATCAGGATAACCTCCTCTTCTGTCTTAATATGGGCCTTATTCCGAATATCTCTTCAAAGAAGTCCGCTTTCTGGCGAAAAGCTACCGCTTCCAGGGTGATGTCGCCTTCATAAGACACAGTCACAACCAACTGCCCGTTTTTAACGGTCATTCGGCTTTCCGACAGCTTCTGCTTATGGCTGCGGTCCATGGCATTTGCCAGCCTTAAAATGGCTGTCAGCTTTCCAATCAGTATGATACTGTCATCTTGAAGAAATTCTTCTTTTGTATTCCGGAACAACTCTTCGTTTATATGAATCCGGTTATAATCAAATTCTACCCCATTATAACGGACCGCATTAGCAATAATCTCCCGTTCCATATGGGACAGCCCGATAATCTCCGTGGACATGATGATGTGGTAGGCAGACTCACTGGGATTTCTCATGCTGATAAACTTGCCGCAGGCGTGGAGAATCGCAGCAATCTGCAACAGGAGCCTTTCCCTCTTTCCCATTCCGTGATATTTCTTCATGCTGTCAAAGATATCAAGCACATACTTTTCCATATCAACGGTATGAGGGCTGTGGCATTTGTAACGCTTTGCCATGTTGCGGGAAGCTGCAAGGATATCCTCTGAAAAATCATGATTGAATTTTACGGCCTTGTTGTCTTCCGCATATTCAGCAGCAATGCTGTCACAAAGGCGGATTCCGGGGATCCAGAAAAGCTCTGCCTTTGTCAGTTCCAGAACGCGTTTGAAGATGATAGCCGCCGGGACTAAAAGAGAAGCGTATTCCGCATTGACCCCGAACCGGTCCTGGATCTGGTCCATGGACATTTCCACGATCTTGTCATAAAAAGATGCAAATTCTTCTGCAGTAACCCGCTCCACAGGCTTTCCTCCCCTGCTGCCCCGGGAAAGATAGAGGATGCTTTCCCCTATGCCGATGAGGTTTTTAATTTCTCTGTCCTTTAAATAAACCTTGCGGAAGGTGTATAGCTCATTGTCCACCAGTTCCTCGATCAGGGTATTTTGCATCTGGTTGTCGACCTGCACATTTCCCATCATTTCCCTGATCCTCAATACTCCAAGCATCAGGTTGTGAGTAGAGATTAAGGCATCCCTGTCAAATAAGGAAACCTGCATGCTTCCAAAACCAACATCAACGATTGCTGTGCCCTTTTGTATGATCTTATGAAATTCCGCATCCTTTGAAGCAATGGCCTTATAGCTGATAAAACGCTGCTCGGAATTGCTGATTACCCGTACTTCAATCCCGGTTCTCACCCGCATCTGATCCAGCACGATCCGGCTGTTTTTGGCTTCCCGCAGGGCACTGGTGGCATAGGCGCGGTAGCCGGTCACCTTATATGACTGCATGATAGAAGCAAAATCTTTGATGACCTGGCACATCTCATCCACCAGTTCATAGCTGATTTTTCCGTCTTTATAGGTATCCCTTCCAAGGGCTATGACATGGCGGACATGATCCACCTTCCGGATCCCGGCCTTCTGGGAAATCTCATAGATACCAAGCTCCAGTTCAAATGATCCAACATCAATGGCAGCAAATAATCTTATTGCCATACTGATCCTCCTTGCCGCCCATTTACCAGGCAGCTTTCATATAGTTCACTCCGATTTTCCTAAAAGATGTGTTATAAACTGGCTTGCCGTTCTTCCTGATAAGCCTCCGTGATGTAATTCCCATATATTCGCTTTTGCGTACAGTTCTTCCAATGGCATGGTGATGTCACTGCGGGCAGCCAGCTGTCTTACGATCTCATGGAACTCTCTTTTATCCGGAGATCCAAAGTAAATGGTCACGCCAAAGCGTGCCACCAGGGAAAGCTTTTCCTGGACGGTATCATTATTATGTAAATCATCCTCCAGTTCCCTTTTATCACTGAATTTTTCCCGTATGAGATGCCTCCGGTTAGAGGTGGCGTAGATGAGCACATTGCCAGGCTTCTTCCCAAGACCACCTTCAATGATGGCTTTTAAATATTTATATTCCAGTTCGGTGTCCTCAAAAGATAAATCATCCATGTAAATGATAAATTTGTAATTCCGGTCCTTAACCAGCTCCTGAACCTTTGAAAGAGACTTGAACTGGTGCTTGTATACCTCTATAATCCGCAACCCTCTGTCATAATATTCATTAAGCACAGCCTTAATGCTGGAGGATTTACCGGTTCCGCTGTCTCCGAACAGCAGGACGTTGTTGGCAGCCCGTCCATTTAAAAATGCCTCCGTGTTTTCGATGAGCTTCTGTTTTTGAAGCTGGTATCCGATAATATCGTCCAGGTAAACATGTTCAATACTGGTGATGGGCAGGATCTGGGGCTCAGGCTCTGCCTCCTCTACGCGGAATGCTTTATTAAGGCCGAATTTCCCAACTCCCAGTCTGCGGTAAAACTCCGTTACCTGGGATTTAAATATCATTACATCTTCCGCCTGTTCCAGCGCAACGGCCAGAGCAACGATCTGATCTCTGATTCTTTTATTATAGACCTTGCTGCTGCCGTCAATGGTCCGGTATTCTGCCATGGCTTTCCATATTTCTCCCCCGCCGCTTAAGTGGTCCAGCTTCCGGATATCATAATCAAACAACTTCTTTATGATACGGAAATCGTGGACAGCCAGTTCATTTAAAGTTCCTTCGATTGGGCCTACAATCTCGCATGAGGTGCTATAGGCGTTTTCATCATTTGCCAGACAAAATGCTAAAAAACAATGCCATAAATTCCCTTCAAAGCCATAGGAGGCCGCCAGCTCTGTCAGCTGACCGGCACAGGCACAGGAATCCGGCATTGCTTCTGTTCTCTCTCCCGGTTCCAGGCTTAAAAGCCCGGCAACTTTGTCAAAAAGCTCACGATAACATAAATTGCGGTATAAAATCAATTCTTGGGATTTCATATTATGCCTCCTAAATGAATCAGACAAACGGCCTGCATATCCGTCTGATTCACGAATTCAGGGCTGAAAGACCGTTCTCTTTCAACCTTTTACCTTGTGTAATACTATTAAAAACTATCTTTTTATGCCCTTAATAATTTCCCAAAACCCTCATATTGCTCCCCTCCTCAGAGATTCCTTTTAAGGCATTCTGAATGGAAGCATCGCTTAAATTACCCTCAATATCTATGAAAAACCGGTATTCCCAGTTTCTTCCCAAAATAGGCCTGGATTCGATCATCATCATGTTAACCCCGTTATAGATAAAATTGCTCAGCATATTATACAGGGAGCCGCTTTTATGGGGCAGTTCAAAGCTAATGCTTATTTTTCCCGCGTCTTCCCGGTAAACCGGCTCTTTAGACAGGATGATGAAGCGTGTGGTATTGTTCTTATTATGGTTAATGGAGGGCTTTAATACCTTCAGTCCATAAAGCTGACCTGCAATCACACTGGCCACTGCAGCCTGGGAATGATCTCCATCCTCAAGTACCTTTTTGGCCGCCACAGCGGTATTCTCCACGCTGACCTGACTCCAGTCACTGTGGG
>JAEWRS010000555.1 GCA_023398855.1 Bacillota bacterium | reverse complement strand
GGATTAATCCATGTCAATCAGCTACAGGATGATTATTATCATTTTGATGAAGAGCACTATGAGCTGGTAGGTGAAAGGACCAGGAAAATCTTTAAACTCGGTCAGCCTATTCGGGTTATAGTGGCGGGTACGGATAAACTTTTGCGTACCATCGACTTTATTCCGGCCAAGGATTTTGAAGAGGAATAACAGGAGGAATACAAAATGGGGAAAGAAAGTTATAAATTAATAGCCAATAACAAAAAGGCATATCACGATTACTTTATTGATGAAAAATACGAAGCAGGTATTGAGCTGGCAGGAACGGAAGTAAAATCCATCCGCATGGGTAAATGCAGCGTGAAGGAATCCTTTGTCAGGATTGACAAAGGAGAAGTTTATGTCTGCGGAATGAATATCAGTCCGTATGAAAAAGGGAATATCTTTAATAAAGATCCCTTGAGAGTTAGAAAGCTGCTGCTTCACAAGTCTGAGATCGGAAAACTGGATGCAAAAATCGCTCAAAAGGGATACACCCTGGTTCCGCTTCAGGTATATTTTAAGGGCAGCCTGGTAAAGGTGGAGATTGGTCTTGCCAGGGGTAAAAAACTATATGATAAGAGAGAAGACATTGCTAAAAAGGATCAGAAAAGAGAATTGGAGAGAGACTTTAAGGTGAGGAATCTTTAACTGAGAGACACTTTGAACCTCCTGATTCATCTGTGCAGCAGGCTGTTTTTTAGCTAAAATGGCCATATAAAAAGATGGGGGAAAAGCGGATGGCGTTATATGATTACGTAGGGGCATTGCGGCGGGGACGCAGACAATATCAGTCTTCCGTGTCAAAGGGAGAATATCCGTATCTGCCAGTCCTTGATGAGATATTGTCCTATACGGATATTGTTTCGGAAGTGAACTTGGGAATCATGGATGTTCCGTTGAAAAAGGTGATAGGTACTAAGACTGAGGGACGTACCAGTGCCTTTGCAAGTAATTTTATGCCTCTTTTGTCAGAAAAATCAGAATTTGGGGCGAAATGGGCTTATTTGTATGACCGCCAGATTGAAGAGGGGATTCGTGATCCTATCGTTGCCTATGAATTTATGAACCAGTATTACGTTCAGGAAGGCAATAAAAGGGTCAGTGTTTTAAAATATGTAGGTGCTTTCAGTATTTCGGCTTCTGTCACCCGTCTGATTCCCAAACGGACCGATAACCTGGATAACAGGCTTTACTATGAATTCCTGGATTTCTATCAGGTATCTTTTAACTGTGATGTGTGGTTCAGTAAAGAAGGAAGCTACGAGAAACTGCTCAGGGCCATGAATAAAAATTCTGGAGAAGTCTGGAGTGAGGATGACAGGATTGTATTTAAATCCGCTTATGACCGTTTTTCCAAAGCATTCCATGCCTTTGGCGGTGATGATTATGACATGACTTGCTCGGATGCCTTTCTCGTTTATATTGAATTGCTGGGATATGATGAGGTTAAGGACAGGATCGAGAGTCAGATAAAAAAGGATTTGGTCAAGATAAAGGATGAGCTCCTCCTGGCCTCCAGAGGTAACAAGATTGCGTTGGTAGAACAGCCGGAGGAGATTGATGAAGCATCGGATAATAACCCGCTTAAGCTGATCAACTGGCTGCGTCCTTTCCAGACGATTGAGCCGCATATGTTAAAGATTGCATTTATCCATGCAAAAACAGCGGAAACTTCAAGCTGGACATATGGGCATGAGCTGGGCCGAATGCATCTGGAACAGGCTTTTGGCGGCTCCTTACAGACTATAGCATTTTTTAACGCAGATACTGAAGCTGAGATTGGAGACGCCATTGACAAGGCCATTGAGGCCAGATGCAACGTGATATTTACCACTGCATCCCAGATGATTAATTTAAGTGTAAAAACCGCAATTGACCATCCGGAGGTAAAGGTTTTCAACTGCTCTGTGAATATGTCCTATTCCTCCATCTGCACTTACTATGGGAGAATGTATGAATCGAAATTCCTCATGGGTGCATTGGCCGCTTCCATGTCCCAGAGTGTAAAGATCGGTTATATTGCTGATTATCCCATTTATGGAAACATCGCAAACATTAATGCATTTGCTCTTGGAGCCAGGATGATCAATCCCTATGCAAAGGTGTACCTAGAATGGTCCAGGGTGAAGGACCGGGAGCCCCAGAAAGAATTTGGAAAAGAGGGGATCACCTTTATTTCAGGGGATGATATGATAACGCCCCAGACGCCCTCCAGAGAATACGGGCTTTATCAGAAAAATCCAGACGGGCGGCTTAATAACCTTGCAACCCCAATCTGGCATTGGGGCAAATTCTATGAAAGAATTGTAAACATTATATGCCGTGGGGATTTTGACCGGAAGGAAATGAAGGGAAAACAGGCAATTAATTACTGGTGGGGGATGTCAGCAGATGTGATCGATGTCATTTGTTCCCAAAACCTGCCACATGGTACCAGCCGTCTGCTTGCATTTTTAAGAAATTCCATACGGGCAGGAAGCTTCCAGCCTTTTGAAGGGACTATTTATTCCCAGGCCGGGCAGATCCAGTGCGAAGAAAACGAAAGTCTGACTCCTGAGGAAATAACTAACATGAACTGGCTGACTGAAAATGTGGTGGGACAGATTCCGGCTTTTGACAAGCTTACAGAGGAAGCCCGGTCCATGGTACGGCTTCAGGGACAGAGAATATACGAAAATACGGATATGGAGGAATAATGTGAAGATCCTGGTTCTATCTGATCATGAGTCAAAATCACTCTATGAATTTTACTCGCCGGAGAAATTAAAGGATATTGATTTGATTCTTTCCTGTGGAGATTTAAGAGCGGATTACCTTACATTTTTTGCGACGTTTTCCCACGCTCCGGTCTTTTACGTCCGGGGAAATCACGATGGAAGGTATGAGGAATGTCCTCCCGAGGGTTGTACCTGCATTGAGGATGACATTGTGACTTTTCAAGGAATCCGGATTGTAGGGCTGGGTGGTTCCATGCAATATATTCCCGGATCGCCGAATCAGTACACGGAACGGGGAATGGAGCGGAGGATCAAAAAATTATGGTGGAAGCTTAAAAAAAATAAAGGCTTTGATATTTTGGTTACCCATGCTCCGGCATATCAGCTCAACGATCTGCCGGACCTGCCGCATCAGGGATTTTCTTGCTTTAAGACATTAATGGACAAGTATTCTCCCAAATACTTTCTTCATGGACACGTACATGCCAATTACGGTAAGTCCTTTAAAAGAGAAGACCAGTATGGCTGTACAAGAGTTGTCAATGCGTATGAATATTATATTATTGAGTACCAGGAAAATCAGTGATAAATTTAACCGGCGGCTACATATGATATAAAAAAACCTGAAGGGTAAAACCCTGGCTTATGATTTTCATGCACCTGTGGAACAGTAGTTTACTCGTATTGTTCCCCAGGTGTTTTTTGTATCATAAAATACGAAAATACATACGTGGATATTTTCCAAGGAATTGGGCAAAGATTTTTAGATATAACTTCAAATTATAATACACATTCCTATTATTTAGTTGACAAATAGATGATGGATTGCTATCATTTAAGTTACTATACAAAAAGGCGGGGATATGGATGGAGAGAATTGTATTATCATTATTGGTTGATAACACCTCCGGCGTTTTAAGCCGTGTGGCAGGACTGTTTAGCCGCCGTGGCTATAATATTGAAAGCCTTACGGTAGGTGTGACT
>JAEWRS010000528.1 GCA_023398855.1 Bacillota bacterium | reverse complement strand
CTGATGTAACGGTTAGGGCGGTTGAGAATCTGGAGTACATTTGCTCTGGATAAATCCCCGGAGGCCACATGAATATATGAAATCATGTTTTTGGAGATCCAGTGGTCGTATAAGTTAGGGACAGAATCCTTCATGGTAAATGGTATATTGTATTCCATAAGTTTTTCTATCAGCAGTCTGGGGCCTAAATTTGTTCTGTAAAGAACTGCCATATCCTCCCACGCAAACCCAGCTTTTGCATAAGCCATGATTTCCCGGACGATCTCCATCGTCTCCTCCTGGGGATCCTGCCACACTCGTGTGACCACGGGCTTTCCTGTTCCTTTCTTTGTGATGATCTTTTTAGGAAACCGCAGTTCATTATGAGCAATCAGCCTTCCGGCAGTCTCAACGATCTCTCTTGTACTTCGGAAATTGATGTTTAACAGGACCTTCTTTGCATTCTCATAATCCTTTTCAAAGCCCAGCATGATTTCCGGTTTTGCACCCCGGAAACGATAGATGGACTGGTCGTCATCGCCTACAATAAACAGATTATTCTCTGGTGCAGCCAGCATCCGGACGATTTCGTACTGCACCCGGTTAATGTCCTGAAATTCATCCACCAGAATATATTGGTATTTTTTCTGCCATGCTTCCAGGATGTCTTTTCTCTGGACGAACAGTTCATAGCACATCACCATCATATCATCAAAATCAATGAGATTAGCTTTGCGCAGCCTGTCTTCATACGATAGGTAAAGCTGCTTGAATATTTCCTCAGAGCAGTTTTTTGAATAATAATGGCCCAGATCCATCATATCCCCCTTTACGGAGCTGATCTCCGAAAGGATAGACGTCACAAATTCCGCTTCATCTTCCACCTCAACCTGACTTTTGTCCATGGCCTCTTTTATGTACTGGATCTTCTGCTCCTCCCTCACGATGCTGCCAGCATCGTACCGGTAGGCATACTTCAGGATTCTGAAAAATATAGCATGGAAGGTTCCAAAGCTGACGCCAGCCGTTCTGCCTCCCACAAGGCTTTCATAACGCTCCTTCATCTCCCTGGCGGCTGCTTTTGTGAATGTAATCACTAATATATTGGAAGGATCCACACCATGCCGTTCTGTCAGGCAGCAAATCCTGTGGGTTATGGTAAAGGTTTTTCCAGACCCCGGCCCGGCAAGAACCAACATAGGCCCCTTGTTGTGAAGGACTGCCTCCTTCTGCGCGCCCTCATAAGTGACCTGTTCTTTCATAAGTTATCCTCCTAATAAATCAAGTACAATTGGATCTCCGGCCCATACCATTGCCTATAGAAAAGCAGAGACCAGGTCAGGTCCTGAGCCTCTGCTTCTATCATGATAACTTATTGAGCCCCATTGCTTAAAAGTTCGATTGCCGTCCTTATTCTTGCCAGAGACTCTTCCTTGCCAAGGACCTCCATGATCTCAGTAGCACCTGCCGGAGTCATCTGCTTTCCTGAGACAGCAATACGGATAGGCCACATAACAAAGCCTGTTTTGTATCCTTTCTCAGAAACATACTTTGAAAGGGCATCATAAAGGGCATCATTCCTGAAATCCTCCTGAACTTCCAAAACAGAAAGCACTTCCTGCAATAGGGAAAGAGAGCTCTCACTGCTTGTCTTCATCTTTTTATTTGTGTACATAGAAATCTCATATTCCGGAAGAGCTTCAAAAAAGTCAATGTGGTCCGCAATCTCCGGGAAGACTTCAATTCTTGTTTTAACCATGGACGCAATCTTCTTTAAATCCAGATTCTTCTTAATCACTGCCTTTAAGTAAGGCAATGCCAGTTCATAGAAACGGTCAAAATCCATTGCCTTCATATATTCACCATTCATCCACCGGAGTTTTGTCATGTCGAAAACAGCCGGGGACTTGCTGATATTGTGGTAATTAAATTCCCTGATTAAGTCATCCAAAGAGAAAATTTCCTGGTTGCCTTCAGGAGACCAGCCTAAAAGAGCAACGTAATTCACAACAGCCTCTGAAATAAATCCCTGCATTATTAAATCCTCATAGGAGGAATGGCCGCTTCTCTTGCTCAGCTTCTTATGCTCGTCGTTGGTGATCAGAGGGCAGTGTACATACACAGGAACTTCCCAGCCAAAGGCGTTATAAAGGCGGTTGTATTTGGGAGAGGAGGATAAATATTCATTGCCTCTCACGACATGTGTGATTCCCATAAGATGGTCATCCACAACATTTGCAAAATTATAAGTGGGGAATCCGTCGGATTTGATCAGGACCATATCATCAAGCTCTGAGTTATCCACTGAGATATCACCATATATCTCATCATAGAAAACAGTGGTTCCTTCTGATGGATTGTTCTGGCGGATGACATAAGGCATGCCTGCTGCCAGAGAGGCTTCCACTTCTTCTTCAGAGAGATGGAGGCAGTGCTTGTCATAAGTCATGATTTCCTGGCCTTCCACTGTCTTTTTTAAAGAATCCAACCGTTCCTGGGTGCAGAAGCAGTAATAAGCCTCTCCTTTTTCCACAAGTTTTTTCGCATACTCCAGATAAATACCAGAGGCCTGGCGCTCACTTTGTACGTAAGGGCCAACGCCGCCATCCTTGTCCGGTCCTTCATCATGGATAAGCCCTGTCTCCTGTAACGTTCTATATATAATCTCGACAGCACCCTCCACAAAACGCTCCTGATCTGTATCCTCAATGCGCAGAAGGAAATCACCGTCTTCATGTTTTGCAATCAGGTAAGCATATAATGCAGTTCTTAAATTCCCCACGTGCATACGTCCTGTAGGGCTTGGTGCATATCTTGTTCTTATTTTACTCATGTGAACACACTCCTATATCTTCTTTCTCGTAATGGGCGGCCAGAGCCGTATAGTACATTATATAACGGACAACTGGAAAAAACAATGATTTACCGGAAATTTCCAGAGCAATTATAGTTCCAGAAGTCTGCATGCCAGCTGGAAATAAATAATCAGGCTGACCGCATCCACAATGGTGGTAATGAGTGGAGCAGCCATAATAGCAGGATCCATATGGAATACTTTGGCTGCAATAGGAAGAACACCTCCAATAGTCTTTGCCAGGATCACGGTGACCATAAGGCTCAGCATAACCGTCAGGCAAAGCATTTCCTGCCCCGGATAGAGAAGGATCAGCCGGACATAATTTACCAGTCCCAGAATCAGACCCACCAGAACAGCCACTTTTAGCTCCTTAAATAACACACGGAAAATATCCTTTGTACCAATCTCTCCTACTGCCATTCCCCTTATAATCATGGTACTGCTCTGGCTTCCCGCATTGCCTCCCGTATCAGTAAGCATGGGGATAAAGGTGACTAGCAAAGGTATTATTGCAAAGGCGGCCTCATATCTGGCCAAAATTCCACCGGTCACCATGCTGCTGATCATCAGAACCAGAAGCCACACAATCCTGTTTTTTGCAAGCTGAAAGACACTGGTCTTTAAATAAGGCTTTTCGCTGGGAATCATGGCAGCCATTTTCTCAAAATCTTCAGTGGCCTCCTGTTCCAAAACTTCCACAACATCATCAACAGTAACAATCCCTACCAACCGGTCTTCATGATCCACCACAGGAAGACATAACAGGCCATATTTCCGGAAGCCGTCTGCCACCTCCTCCTGATCTTCTGTAGTAACTGCCTTGATCACATGGGTGTCCATGATGTCTCCTATGGTTCTCTCATAGGGATTCATCAGCAGATCCTTGACCGTTACCACTCCCTCCAGCCTTCTTGTGGCATCCATCACATAACAGGTGTATATGGTTTCTTTATCCACTCCATGAATTCTGATGTAGTCAAAGGCCTGAGCAACTGTCATGGTTTTCTTAAGGCCTACATACTCTGCCGTCATAATACTTCCTGCGCTGTTTTCCGGATATTTCAAAAATTGATTAATCAGCTTTCTCGTATCAGGGGTCGCATTTTGCAAAACTCTTTTTACCACACTGGCCGGCAGTTCCTCCAGCATATCTACCACATCATCCACAAATAAATCTTCTACGATTGTTCCCAGTTCGTGATCAGTTATGCTGTTTATAATATGCTTCTGTTTCTCCAGTTCCAGGCATGCAAACACATCACTTGCCTTTTCCTTTGGAAGCATCCGAAACACAACCACTGTTTTTTCCCAGTCCAGAGCTTCAATGAATGCGGCAACATCCACTTCATTAAACTCCTTCAGTTCATCCTTTAGTCTTCGGAACTGACGGCTGTCAGCCAGTTCCAAGAGCTCTTCCATATTGTAATTTTCCTGCATTTTAAGCTTCCTCCTTATGAACCTTTTTCCGTCACGGTTATTATGGAAGCAAAGTAAATGATGCCCTGCCAAATTTTTAGCAACGCAAAATAGCCACAATTACAGAACTTGCCTGTAATCCATGGCTATCATAAACGCAGAGACTTTCCTCTTTTAACGGCAGCGAAACCAGAGCAGACTCAAAGCATAGGATTCTGCCTTCCCTGCCATACGCTTATGATCACTATCTGCTTCCATCTTATGACTTGGACCTTCCACTCTGGTTCACTTCCTTTCTTAATAATTATCTTAATTAAGGATATCAGCTGTTATCACATAAATCAACCCCTATTGTACAATTCTTTTTAATCCATCCCAGGTCCTTCAACTACCCCGCCAGAATCAGGACCCCCAGGACCAATTCCTGATGGATAATCTCCATCAGGTCCTGAATTATCCGGAAAAACAGGAGCAGTGGTTTCCCGGGGCTTCGTCATTCCCGGACCGATCTCCTGAGGCTTTTCTCCTGGATCTTCCTGCTTTGGCAGGGATTGCGCATGGCTTACCGCTTCATCTAGCTGACTCTTTAATCCCTCATAATATTCTGTATTGACAAGCTGGTCCAGCAGTCCATAGGCAGTACTTATCTTTTCTTCCGTAGAGCCGTCCCTGTGGCTCATACCGGTCAATTCCCCGATCAGGGACTGTAAGGAAGCCACTGACTGCTCCACTGCCTGCATTGCCTGACGGGAGGCCTCTAGATTCTTCTGCGCCTGGGATTCTGATTTCTTCCGTTCTTCCTCTTCCTTCCATTTACTTCCATTGGATCTTGCCGCTGACTCTGCTATTGAGGAAAATAAATCCTTATTTCCGGTAGCTGCATCCGTCTTTTCCCCTCTGGAATCCACATTCCAAAGAGAAACTGTTGCAGGCATATCCCAGTCCTGGACAGGAAGACCATTATTTATTTCAGTCATGAAATCATGCCAGATCCTTCCCGAATAGGTTTTTCCATAGACTCCGGGCATTGCCTTTGGCGTGTCATATCCAACCCAGATAGCTGTGGTGTAACGCTTGGTATACCCGCAGAACCAGGTGTCTTTATTGCTGTTGGTAGTCCCGGTTTTTCCAGCAGCAGGAACATTGAGCCCAAGACCGCTGCCCGTGCCATAAGGCTTATCTAAAGTGCCCTTTAACACATCAGTTATCATATAAGCGGTATCTTCTGTAAATATTCTCTCATCCGCCTGATTTCCATTGTATATCTCACCGTCATACTGGCTTTGCAAACTGACAATACAGGTTTTGTTGCTGTACATTCCTTTGTTTGCCAGAACAGAATAACCTTTTGCCATGTCTACCACTCTGGCACCCTCTGTAAAGCCTCCGATACTCATACTGCTGTTTCCGTTATCCAGGTAGCTTAAACCTGCAAAATGCATTTTTCCCAGATATCCCATGCCGTTATTGACACCAATGTCCCCCAGAACCTGCCAGGCCACCGTATTTAAGCTTCGGTTCAATGCCTCCCTTACCGATACGTTTCCATAATAGCTTCCTCCGCTGTTTTTGGGGCCTTTGTCAAATAAGTGGTCATTCACCTGCCTTGAAGGATAATAATATCCGGTTTCAAAAGCAGGAGCATAATCAATCAGAGGCTTTATGGTGGAGCCAGGCTGCCGTTTGCTTAAAAATCCCCGGTTATACTCGTCATCAGTCCCCCGGCCTCCTACGATGGCCACCACATATCCAGTCTGGTTGTCAATGCATACCGCCGCACCCTGTAAAGCAAATTTTCCATTCTCCTGGAGATCCTTAAATCCCTTTAGCCGTTCATCAATGGTCGCCTGAAGGGAATTCTGGACCGGAGTTTCCAGACTAGTCCGTATTTCAAACCCTCCATTACGGATCATGTCACTTTTTGTCTGATAAAGCTCCTGATATTCTTCCTTGTAAGAATCATAAGAAGCCTGATTGCTGAACACATACTGGAACACAAAATTGTCGTTCTTCATCAGCTCCACAGCTGCGCAGTGTATGGCATAGCTTGTCAGGTAATTCTCTTTTGTTCCAGGCTCATAAATCTTAGCAACAGTCAAAGGCTGGGACTTGGCATAATCTCTTTCCTCTTCGGTGATATATTTGTTAAGAGCCATATTGTCGATGACCTGATCCCTCTTCCATTTGGAAGTTACCGGGTGGGCTACCGGATCATACCTTGACGGGTTATTGCTGATACCGGCCAGAGTCGCTGACTCCCAGATAGTCAGATCTTTTGCTTCCTTATCAAAATAGTACCGGCTGGCCTCAGATACTCCGTAGCACCTGTTTGCAAAAAAGTTAGTATTGCAGTAAAATTCCAATATGTCTGACTTTGAGTATTTCTCTTCCATGCGGGGAGCGGAAAAAAATTCCGTCAGCTTTCTCTGGAAGGTCTTCTCCTGAGTCAGATAAGTGTTTTTAATAACCTGCTGGGTAATGGTACTTCCCCCCTGAGTGATTGTTCCCTTATTTTTAACAAATACCATGCCCGCACGAAGCAAGCCTATATAATCGATCCCATGATGTTTATAAAACCGTCTGTCCTCCTGGGCTATGTAGGCGTTTTGTAAATTTTTGCTTATCCCTGAGATAGGGACGTATTCATAGTGACCAGAGTTAATTGTTCCGATCAGCGTTCCGGCAGAGTCATAAATTCTTGTATCAGTTGGCTGAGAAAAATCAGTCTTGACCGTCTTGTCCATAATGGCGTCTGCCTTGTCTTTGCATGCCATGATCTCGCTCTGGTATTTTAGAAATAAAACACCGCCCGCCAGGCAGCCCAAAACCATAATCCCCAGAAACACGAACAGAATAACTTTAATCGGCCGAAAGAATATGGACCATAGATTTTTACGCTTTTTTTTATGCTTTCCCATACCTATATGCCTCCTTTTTATCATTATTGTTACCAGTTGTTTCACAGCCTGAAGGCTAAAATTACTGCTTTAACCTTTGCATATGACAAAAACGGGAAGCCTCTTTATTAAGACTTCCCGTTTGTTTTCAGAGCTGATGACGGGACTCGGACCCGTGACCTCCTCACTACCAATGAGGTGCGCTACCACCTGTGCCACATCAGCAT
>JAEWRS010000511.1 GCA_023398855.1 Bacillota bacterium | reverse complement strand
TCAACGGATTTTGAGTCCGCCTCGTCTGCCATTCCGACATGCCGGCGCTGCTTACAACGTTCATTATTTTATCATAGGATTTTCCATTTGGCAAGTGTTTTTTTGCGATTATTAAATTGAAAATAGGAACAATATATTGTATGATAGACAGAAGATGTGTTTAAGGAGGTGTCTGGGCAATGACATGTAAGGAAACAGAACGTCTGGTCATGCCATACATCAAGGATGAATTGACGGATGAAGAACTGGGGCAGTTTCTGGAACATATGGAATCCTGTCCGGATTGCCGTGAGGAACTGGAAATATATTTTACTGTGAATGTAGGAATCACGCAGCTGGATTCCGAAGTGGGGAATTATAATATAAAAGGAGCACTGGAAGCTGCCATAGAACAGTCGAAACAAAGGCTTCAGGTCATAAGGTGCATTAAGATTGCTAAATATGCAGTGTCAACTGTAAGTGTAATGGCACTGGTTCTTACAGTCCTTTTGCAGTGCAGGATCTGGCTGCAGTGTGGCTTGCTGTGATGAGAGGAAACACCCTGCGGGTATACCTTTATGCCCAGATAACGTGGGCAGGAAAGAGGAAACACCCTGCGGGTATACCTTTATGCCCAAAATACATGGGCAGGAAAGAGGAAACATGGATAGAAAGAAAATTATATTAATTGACGGAAGCAGCATGATACTGAATGCTTTTTTTGGACTTCCTTCTAATGCGGCGAAGGGTGTTCAAAGCCTGGTAAAAGATCTGATGGAGGCAAAGGAAGCGGATTATGTGGCAGCTGCCTTTGATTTTTTCGTAGTTGGCAGACCCAAAGAGCTTCATATAAACAACATGGTGCAGGAAGAGCTTTTAAAGCAGGAAGAGCTTTTAAAAGAGTCTCTGCTTTCCCTGGGACTTCCTGTTCTTTATAAAGAAGGTTATACTTCATCGGATATTCTGGCGTCATTGGCAAAAGGATGTAAGCAAGAAGACGGAGAAGTTATCCTCCTGTCAGGAGACCGGATGCTTTTACAGGCAGTGGAAGAACATGTGACACTTAAGCTTTTGGATGCAGGAGAAGAGGGCCTGGAGTTTAAGCCTTATTCCATGGAGTTTATCAGGGAAGAATTCGGCCTTGAGCCAGAGGAATTAAAAGGTGTTTTTGCATTGGCCGGAACAGAGGGAATTGGAGAAAGAACTGCCTGTGAGCTCATAAGAGAGTATCACAACATTGAAACGATTTTTAAACAGGTGGAAGACATCGTGTCTCAGAGGATCAGGGAGACGCTTAACGATAATCAGGAAGAGATTAGGAAAAGGGAAGTATCTGTTACTCTTCGAAAGGATTGTGATATTCGCCTGGATTACACAAAAACTCTGGAGCAGATGGAGATACAGAAGATCATTGACATGGATTTTGTGCCCGCTGTTTTTCCGGGAGAAGAAGAACCCTCTCTGGAATCATACTTTCATGTGGTAACAGACCCTTCAGAGGCTGAAACAATATTTTTAACATGTGCTAAAGGATGCCGGCTGGGTATCCATCTGGTGATTGAGGACAAATCCATATCAGCCCTGTCTCTTTGTCTCAGTGAAACAGAATGCTATTGCTTCATTCCCCAGGGGCTTCTCAAGCCGGAATATCTGGCGGAGAAAGGGGCGGAGATATGTAAGAAGGCAGATGTGGCAGCTGTCCTTCATTTAAAGAAACAGCTTTCCTTCTTAAAGCTTACAACGGAAGATCCGGTGTTTGATGCAAGTATTGCCGCATATTTGCTGGATCCATTAAAGGATTCTTATGAATACAAGGACCTGGCGGCAGATTACTTGGAGCTTTCCATTCCTTCCAAAGTGGAGCTTATAGGAAAAGGCTCCTTTAAGCATGCCCTGGAGGAAAACAGAGAAAACGCTGTTTCCTGTATCTGTTATATGTCCTATGTTGCTCTAAAATGTCAGAGTCTGCTTCATGAGGAGCTGAAGAAGTCGGGCATGGATAAGCTGTTTTATGATATTGAAATGCCTTTGACCTACAGTCTTTTTCGAATGGAAGAAGCTGGAATCCGGGTAGAAAGGGAACGGCTTAAGGAATATGGGGACCGTTTAAAGGTCCGTATTGCAGAGCTGGAACAGAAGATATATGAGGAAACAGGAGAAACCTTTAACATCAATTCTCCCAAGCAGCTTGGTGAAGTCCTTTTTGATCATATGAAGATTCCGGGAGGAAAAAAGACGAAAACCGGTTATTCAACGGCTGCGGATGTATTGGAAAAGCTGGCCTCAGACTGGCCCGCGATCAGTCTGATTCTGGACTACAGGCAGCTGACAAAGTTAAATTCTACCTATGCGGATGGACTGGCAGCCTATATTGGATCGGATGAACGCATTCACGGTACCTTTAACCAGACGATTACGGCCACCGGAAGAATCAGCAGCACGGAGCCCAACCTGCAGAACATTCCGGTCCGTGTGGAACTGGGAAGGGAAATCAGGAAGGTTTTCGTTCCTCAGGAAGACTGCGTATTTGTTGATGCGGATTATTCTCAGATTGAACTGAGAGTATTGGCCCATATGTCAGGGGACCAGCGGCTTATCGGGGCATACCGGCAGGCTGAGGATATCCATGCCATCACAGCTTCCCAGGTGTTCCATGTCCCTCTTCATGAAGTGACGTCTCTTCAGAGAAGGAATGCAAAGGCAGTGAACTTTGGCATTGTATATGGAATCAGCTCTTTTGGCTTAAGTGAAGGTTTAAGCATTACCAGAAAAGAGGCCTCCGAATATATTAATAAGTATTTTGAAACCTATCCTGGAGTAAAATCATTTTTAGAAGGCCTGGTGGCCCAGGCCAGGGAACAGGGCTATGCCTCCAGCATGTTCGGCAGACGCCGCCCGGTTCCTGAACTGAAATCCACCAATTTCATGCAGCGTTCTTTTGGAGAACGGGTAGCCATGAATTCGCCTATCCAGGGCACGGCAGCAGATATTATCAAGATTGCCATGATAAGGGTGGATAATGCCTTGAAAAGGCAGGGATTACGATCCAGGATTGTTCTTCAGGTTCATGATGAGCTTCTCATTGAAGCGTACCGTAATGAAGTGGACCAGGTAAAGGTGCTTCTGGTGGAAGAAATGAAACATGCGGCAGACCTTGCAGTGTCCCTTGAAGTGGAGGCAAACGTAGGAGATTCCTGGTTTGATGCAAAGTAAAATCCTTTGCCGGCCTTCATGGGATTTTGCCTCAGGCAGAAGGGCAGCCGTCAGATGGAGTCCAGACATGCCGGGCTGGTCTGTTGTATTTACAAGAAATAGGGGGTTGTGACAGGATGAAAGTGATTGGACTGACTGGCGGGGTTGGAGCCGGAAAAAGCATGGTTCTTTCTATTTTGAAGGAAGAATATGGTGCGGAAATCATTAAGGCAGATGAGGTGGCCCGCCTGCTGATGGAACCGGGAATGGAAGGATATCTGGCAGTGACGCAGGCCCTTGGCAAGGGCTTCCTGAACACAGAGGGAGCCATTGACCGCAAAGCCCTGGCCGCACGTATTTTTCATGATAACAGCGCAAGGGAAATTGTCAATGGAATCATTCACCCCATGGTATGGAAAACCATAAGTGATAAAATTTCTGCTTCCCAAGCAAGGCTTATTGTGGTAGAATTTGCAATTATGAATAAAGAGACGGATGACAGCTGGGATGAAGTGTGGTATATCCGCACTTCAAAGGAGAACCGGATCAGCCGTTTGGCGGAAAGCAGGGGCTATACACGAGAGTTTTCGGAACGAATTATTGCCAGTCAGGCTTCTGAATCGGAGTTTTTAAGCCGTTGTACGCGGGTGATTGAAAATGACGGTTCCATGGAAGCAGTGAGGAGACAGCTGGCTGAAATATTGAAAAACGGGGATAGATAGGAAAGAGGAAATCATGAGATTGGTAAGTATAGCAAGCGGTAGCAGCGGAAACTGCATTTACGTGGGTTCCGATACGACACATGTCTTAGTGGATGCCGGGATCAGCAACAAACGGATCGAACAGGGATTGAATGAGATTGGAATAAAGGGAAATGAACTGACCGGAATTGTCATTACTCATGAACATTCCGACCATACGAAGGGGCTGGGAGTTCTGGCCAGAAAGTATGGGGTCCCCATTTATGGAACAAAGGAGACCCTGGACGAGATATCAAAGCAGAAGTATCTGGGGGAATATCCCAGGGAACTATTTTGCCCCATCAGGCCTGACGTGGATTTTTGTGTGGGGGATCTGGAAGTAAAGCCCTTTTCCATTGATCACGACGCCTCAAACCCGGTAGCTTACAGGATTCAGCACGGGCGCAAGTCTGTTGCCGTGGCCACGGATATGGGACATTACGACCAGTACATCATTGAGCATCTCCAGGGACTTGATGCCGTACTGTTAGAGTCCAACCACGATGTAAATATGCTGCAGGCAGGACCCTATCCCTATTATTTAAAACGACGGATCCTGGGGGATCACGGACACCTTTCCAATGAGAATGCGGGGCGGCTTTTGTGCTGTATTCTCCATGATAACTTAAAGAAGGTTTTGCTGGGCCACTTAAGCAAGGAGAACAATTATGAGGAACTTGCTTATGAGACTGTAAAGCTTGAAATCACAGAGGGAGATACTCCGTTTAAGGCATCAGATTTTTCCATATCAGTTGCAAAAAGAGATCAGATGTCAGAGATTATTACAATATAGCGAGCTGAACTGTGGGCTTATAAACGAATGGAAGAGGAGAAGTATTATGAACAAAACGATTATTACAGTAGTTGGAAAAGACACCGTTGGTATCATTGCAAAGATCTGTACTTATCTGGCAGGCAACCAGGTGAATATATTGGATATTTCCCAGACAATTGTCCAGGGCTTCTTTAATATGATGATGATCGTGGATATCAATGACGCAACAAAGCCTTTCGGAGAGCTGTCCGATGAACTGGAACAGATTGGTGATGAAATCGGCGTTAAGGTAAAATGCCAGCGAGAGGAAATCTTCACCAGTATGCACCGTATCTAATGATAAGGCAAAGGCTTAAGAAAAGGATGGTTCTTGATATGCTAAATATGTTTGAGGTAAATGAAACCAATAAGATGAT
>JAEWRS010000038.1 GCA_023398855.1 Bacillota bacterium | reverse complement strand
CTGTTGCTCCAGCAGTATAACCCGTCACGGATACCTTGGGCTGTGCTTGATACTCTGTTAAAGAATAAGCGTGCAGCTTGTCCATATCAGTAGACTGTAACTGAATATTGACAGCCGGCATGGTCGGCCGGGAAATATGAATAACAGCAAATTCTTTCCCCATTATAACGTTTCCATTGTCTGCCAAAATAGAATCAATGCTACTGCCTGACAATAAAATGTTTACTTGACTGGCCCCTTTTGGCATATCTATTTGAAGCTGACCATTATCACTTGTTTCCAGTTCATTTACCGGATATTTTAAACGTTCTGAAACAATCCGATCCATAATATTTGATAAAGAGCCGGAATTTCCTTGCCAATAGATTGCTCCGTCCGTTAGTTCTGCACCATCGAAAATGTGCATTGAGGGATTAAGCTCCGTTCCAACTGCCACAATATAGATTTTTATATTTTTTTCTTTTGCCCTTTTTGCGGTTTCTACAAACAGTTTCCGTGATTGTTCCTTTGACTGCTCATCAGGCATATCAATCTCACCATCAGATAACATAATAATAAATTGTTTCATATTGTGATCGTCTGAGAATAGATCTACCGCCTGTTTTAGTCCTGCACCTGCATTGGTATATCCGCTATAATGGACTGCCGCAAGTTTTTCCTCTATCATCGATGTCTCAATGCCCAGAGGAAGCACCGTCTCAGCTTGTGTTCCATAAGATACAACCCCGCGTTGATATGATGAGGGCATACTGTATATCATCTGCTTTATCGCATCTATCGCCAGATAGTTGCTGTCCTGGCTATTCATTGATAAGCTTGTATCCAGTAAAAATACAATCTCTGCCTCATCACTTTTAGATTCTTCAGCTAAAACAGGAACTGCAACCAATAAACTGCTTATGATTGTTACATATAGTAATGCCAGAATTCGCTTTTTCTGCGTAATCAAAGAATTTGCCTCCCAACATCTCCTTGTTCCTATCATGAACCATTTTTCATTTATTTTCATCTGACTGCTGCAAATCAACAATACATTGATGTGCCGTTGTAAAAAAACGTTTTATATTTATTTCTTTATCCAAACCGGCTTTATTAAAAAACACAAACGCCGCTGTTCCCACTTTTCTCCTGTCGTAAGAGGCATATCGAGCTGTCCTTCTTACCCTTCCGGATACAAACGATTCCGGTTGCCCCAGCCTTTTTGCCAGTTGGGGATAGAACTCAGTACTGATTGCATTCAAGGTTTCCGTATGCAGATAGGAAAACCAAATCGCCTCATATAACTCGCCACGGCCGACAATATGAGATCCGATTCCCAATTTTTATAAAAACTCATCAATCGTCTTGCAGGGAAATATATTCTTTGCATCATTTGATGACCTGACTTCCAATGGTCCTACCTTATCTACTGCAAGCTTGTATTTTTTTTCTATTTCTCCAGCACTGCTATTTAGCCTGTTACCTATTTCCATAAAAGAAATCCCATTATTTTTTTTACAATAATATCTTTTTCCTGTTCTGAGATAAATGTACTAAGATATTCTTCCAAACTAATTCCTCCGATTTTAAACCATTACAAATGTTTATGCTTCTCTTTGCTGGCACAGGCACCAATGACTAATGAAAGTGCCACAGACAAAACAGCAAGTATGATAATCCAAAAAAGGCTGTTTGACAAATAATACAAAAAAAAGCCTGAAAGAACACTAATTAGTACAATCAATCGCACCCGGCTTTTATAGTTCCTTACTTCATCTGAATCCAGTGGATTGTTTTCATTTTCCACAGGAGCCAAGAGCAGAATTACACCTGCTGATACTAACAACAGGAATAACCCCATGCCCGAACCAAGCCACACCGGTAAGCGACGTGATAACAGCAAGCTCCCTATCACCATTGCGTTTGATAAAACCCAGCATTTCCATTCACTCGAAGCATGATATCCTCCCGCAAAGGATCGCAGGGAAATGAATATTACCTGAAATATTAAACACTGCCAAAACTGCCCCATAAGGATTCCAATCATGGCCGTTGTCATCAGGTTAAATATATCCGAAAAGAGGGTTGCAATACCGAATTCATAGATTGCTATATCTTCTTGATCAATGATATTGGCCTGTAGCAAATTTTGTATTACATGGTTTGTAATATTGGCTATCATCTCAGGACTTCCTGTTTGATTTTAATTGATCCGGAACTTTTCTTTGATAGAAATTGTATCCGCACCGTGATGCCGCACTACTGGCTACAAACAATACTAAAAATGCAATAGAATGGCCGCACTTCTGGTAAAATTGTTTCATTAAAAATTTCTCCTTTCCATTTTGTTGCTTGTCATTGATTGTTAGTCATTTTTTATATTCTAACAAAACGTGACAATAGCTTTCCAAATGCTGATAACAATGGTTTTCTCATTTCAGAATTCTCGTTATGTTCGCATTGTTACAATAAGTCATCTGAAATATCTAATTTGAAATACAGTATATCAAAATTATTTTTTTAAAAAAGTGCTTATCCCAGATCTCTTATTTTTTCGCCAAAATCTCTTATTTTTCGACCTCCGGATTATTCAATCATTGTTCAATCATTCAATCATTCAATAGTTATGTTCAATGACTTCATTGAACATATCCGTTTTATCTGATTACATGCTTTTATTTTATACATTTACACTATTTAAGTTTTATGATATTATTTCATATAAGCTGAGGAGGAATTAGCACAAGTGAAAAAAAACATGTTAAGAATTGTTATTTGTGATGATGAAGATATTTATATTAGGCAAATCAAAGATTTAGTTTCAGGTGTATTTGAAAAAATACCCGTTTCATTTTCTATGGATAGCTATTTCAGTGGAGAAGAATTATTTCAGAATATACAAAACGGTATGACCTATGATATCGCATTATTGGATATTCAAATGGTTGGAATAAGTGGTATTGATGTTGCAGAAAAATTACGAAAGCATTTTAAAAACGATAATACAATCTTGATCTATATTTCCTGTTATGACATCCGGGCAAAGGAAGTATTTCAATTTAACACGCATAGATTCCTTTCCAAGCCAATCGAAACGAATCTATTTGAAGAAGCCCTGCTTAGTGCGGTCGGGCTATGGGAAAAACAGCAATCCTTAAACTTTTCTTTTAAAGATACAAAATTAGGGCTTGTGAGTATCCCTCTATCTAAAATTCTCTATATGGAAAGTTCACGCAGTCACTGTGTTAGTATCACTACCTCCGATCACACATACACCATTTACCGTGTCAGGCTATTTGACATCTACCAAAAATTTTATTCGTCCAACTTTATACTAATTCATCAATCAGCATTGGTAAATTTTCACCACGTTCAAATAATTACCTATGAGGAAGTTACTATGTCTGATGGGAAGGCCTTAAGTATTAGTGGACCAAAAAGAAAAAACGTGCGAAAGCAGTTTTACGATATACGAAAGATGCAGGAAAAGAATTTATGACCGTGACTATTTCATATTTACTATTTAATATAATCTTTTTATATTCCATTTTTACATTCATTGATAATTTTTTAAGTACAAGGAGATTTTCTCAGAGGGTATTGTTCTTTGCCTATGTTTTATACTATATCATATCATCAATAATCTATTTTAAGGCATTTAATGTAACTCTAAATGTAGTTGTTCATTTATGCATTTGTTTCGCTATTGGTTTTCTCTATCGTTCATCAATCTTGAAACGTATTCTCGCAGCCGTATTTATTTATATTCTTATTATTGCTTGCGATGAATTCACCCTTATCCTGCTCTCAATTGTGTCAAAATCTTCTTATAGTGCAATAACCGGGAAGACCGCTCTTACATGCCTTGGAATCATAATTTCCATGACGTCCCTGCTGATTATCGTAAAATTAGTAAAACCACTCTTTGGCAGTCATGATTACGAATTGCCACACACATATTGGTTAGCAGTATTCCTGATTCCTTCCGGAAGCATTTACATTTTGCACAAATTTAATCAAGAATACATAAACGGTGGTATAAAAGATATATCATTTATTCTTATAGCCATTTGTATACTGTTTGCAATTAATATTCTTGTATTTTATTTATACAATAAATTGCTCAAAGATCAAACCTTAAGGTATGAAAATATGATACTGCAACAGCAGAATATTGCTTATGAAAATCAAGCTTTGCTGATTCAGGAGTTTCAGAATAGTCTTCATGATCAAAAACATGACATAAAAAATTATCTTTTAATTATTACGGAATATGCTAAGCACGGACAAATAGATAAGCTATTAGACTATGTTGATACTCTTATTGATATGACAAAAGATATAGAAACCAGCTTTCGCAGCGGCAATGTTGTTATAGACACAATGATTAACAGCAAATTGTATTTAGCAAACCGCCAGGATACTATATTTAATGTAAAAGTACATTTATCTCAGCCCTTGGAATTTAAACAAGTTCATTTGACAATTATTTTATGTAATCTTTTAGATAATGCTTTGGAAGCATGCATCGAATTGCCAAAGAACAAACGTAAAATAAATTTTACATTGACGTATGATAAGAATTTACTGTCAATTACTGTTATTAATACCTACAATCAAGGGAAACTCAATCTTCAAAACGGAACAGCCTATACTACAAAAACTGATAAATCCATACATGGCATAGGATTAAAACGGGTCCAAAAAATAGTTAAAAAATATGATGGTACCTTTCAATACTACACCTATGATAGCGATGCTGAATCATTTTTTAAAGCAGAAGCAATGCTCTATCCAAAACTAATTGAAGAAAAGACAAACGTAGCAAAAGCAATAAACGGATAGTCAAATGTTTTCATTTCTGCATTTTGCTTATTCTTCGTAGGAATAAAGGGAGACACAATTGACAGCCACCGCAAAGTAATAGATGCATATGAGGGAATGCAAAAAATAAAAGAAATCTGTGATAATACAATTGCTCCTATTAAAGAATCTTTTCCCAAATCTTTTTCCAAATGCCGTTGTCGCGACAACGGAAAAACCGGCGTTGTACTGCCTTCCAGTTCCCATAATCGGGAGGTGTCACGCCACTGCGCACCAGTAGGAAGAATCCAAAATACAGTGTACTTCCATTACAGAAACTTCTTCGCTGTTGGATAGGGGAGTGATTTCTCAATCCTTCCCCCTCCTAAGAACAGAACGTGCGACTTTCACCGCATACCGCTCACGTATTTTTAACGCATAATATCCGATTAGCGCGGCTTTATTAGATTTCATAGCTTTTTGTCTTTTGAATCTTCTCTCTTTTTCTCTCTTGTCAAAGTATTCTAAATCTAGAAATTGATTTGGATTTATCCTCAACTAGGAATTTCTAAGAATAGGTATGTTATGCATGTAATATAAAATATTGTTATCAGACATAAAACTCTAACTTCTCCCTTTATGGTTCTTCCAGTACTTTTTAACTATCCAATTTTTAGATTTGTCTGGATTTCTTCGTTTTGCTATATTTGCCGTTTTCAATAACTCCTGTCTGTAGCCATATCGACATAGATTAAGAATTCTTCTGTCACTAATTCTTCTTGAATATTAAACAGGTATTCTTCCACTCCATACTCCTCAATCATCTCAAAGGTTATGCCGTCAATACCAGCACTTCCCTTGTTTTTCCTTACTTCTTTCCATGCCCGCCACAATATATCCAGGCGATAGACACGGTCATACAACGCATGAAATCTGCGCTGCTTATTCTTTTTGGCTGCTAGGTATAGATTACGTTGAAGTTGACATGATTTTTCTATTGAATGTTGTTGCCCTTTATCAGGCATGTGCTTTCCCTTACCTCCCCGTTAATCATGATTAAACCAGAGTCCCTTTTCTCCCACTGTTTGTGTTATCAGTGGTTCGTAGATACTATGGGCTTCCTCTACACCGAAGGGTTGTTCAACGTTGTTTTTCCAGTATCTTCACGTCTTCCATGGTCTTCATCAGAAAGTCAATGACGCGACTCCCTCTTGCCCTCTTTCGAGGTCTAGGGTAACGATGCTACAGAATTCACTTAATGTTACGGACTGTTAATTTGCACCTATTTCACATAGGCATACCTCGCTTCAGCACAATCAGTCACCTAGGAGCACTGGTGGCTTGCTACAAGGCGCACAACTAAAAAAACGACCACACAAATAGGTGTGATCGTTTTTATGATTCTACTCTTCTTCCAGCTCCACTTTTACCTTTTCCAGGTGCCAGATATCTGCTACATATTCCTCGATGGTTCGATCCGAGGTAAACTTACCACTGCATGCCACATTTAAGATGGCAGCCTTTGACCACCAGGTTTCATCCCTGTATGCCTGGTCCACCCGGCGCTGTGCTTCTGCATAGGACGGAAAATCCTTTAAAATAAAATACGTATCAGCACGGTCGCTGCTCTGGGTATTTAATAAGGAATTATAAATATCCCGGAACAGTTCCGGATTCTGGGGTGAATAGTAGCCGTTGATCAGCTGCATGAGTACTCTGCGGATCTCATAGTTATTGTTGAAAATTTCCATTGGATTATATCCGCCTTCGTTCTCGTAGCGGATGACCTCGTCTGAGGACATACCAAAAATAAAGGCATTCTCCGCTCCCACTTCTTCAACAATTTCCACATTGGCGCCATCCATTGTACCAAGGGTCAGGGCGCCGTTTAACATGAATTTCATGTTTCCCGTGCCCGAAGCTTCCTTGCTTGCAGTAGAAATCTGCTCACTGACATCGGCCGCAGCAAAGATGATCTCCGCATTGGACACTTTATAATCTTCAATGAAAACTACTTTAATCTTGTTGCCAATGCTTCTGTCATTATTAATTACATCAGCCACAGCATTAATAAGCTTAATGGTCAGCTTTGCACGCTTATAACCTGCCGCTGCCTTTGCACCGAACAAAAAGGTTCTTGGCATAATATCAAGGTTTGGGTTATCCTTCAGCTGATTATACAAATACATGACATGAAGGATATTCATCAGCTGCCGCTTGTATTCGTGAAGGCGCTTTACCTGCACATCAAACATGGATCTGGGATCCACATCAATCCCGTTATGCTCTTTAATATACTTTGCCAGGCGCACCTTATTCTGGTACTTGATATCCATAAACTCCTGCCTGCACCTTGGGTCTTCCCCATAGATTGCCAGGCGGTGAATATGAGACAAATTAGTGATCCAGTCATCGCCGATTTTTCCCGTGACCCATTGGGCCAACAGAGGATTTCCATGGAGAAGGAACCGTCTCTGGGTGATTCCGTTGGTTTTATTATTGAATTTATCCGGCATCAGCTGGTAAAAATCTCTTAATTCCTGATTCTTTAAAATCTCTGTGTGGAGCCTTGCAACACCGTTTACCGAAAAGCCTCCTACAATTGCCAGATTGGCCATTCGGACCTGGCCATCGTAAACAATGGCCATTTTGCGGAGTTTTTCCTGATTGCCCGGATACATTTCCATGATTCTTTGCTGGAATCTGCGGTTGATCTCTTCCACGATCTGGTAGATTCTCGGAAGCAGCCTGGAAAACAGTTCAATCGGCCATTTTTCCAGGGCCTCCGACATAATGGTATGATTGGTGTAGGCACAGGTCTTAGTCGTGATCTCCCACGCTTCATCCCAGCTTAAGCTGTAATCGTCCAGCAGAATTCGCATAAGTTCAGGAACTGCAACCGTCGGATGAGTATCATTTAGCTGGAAAACTGTTTTTTCATAGAACTTATGTATGTCGTCATGTTTTTCCATGTACTTCATAACAGCTCTCTGCACGCTGGCGGAAATGAAAAAATACTGCTGCTTTAAGCGCAGCTCTTTTCCTGCATAATGGTTGTCGTTGGGATAAAGAACCTCCACAATGGTTTTCGCCAGGTTTTCCTGTTCAACGGCCTTCTGGTAATCGCCCCTGTCAAAGGAATCCAGGCTAAACGTATTAACGGCCTGGGCATCCCAGATCCTTAAGGTATTTACAACGTTGTTTCCATATCCCACAATGGGCATGTCATAGGGAACAGCCATAACAGACTGATAACCCTCATGGATAAAGTGTTCTCTTCCATTTTCCCAAACAGTATTCACATAGCCACCAAATTTTACTTCAGTGGCATACTCCCCACGGCGAAGCTCAAAAGGATAGCCGTTCTTCAGCCAGTCATCAGGAACTTCCACCTGATAGCCACCTTCAATTTTCTGCTTGAACATGCCATAGCGATAACGGATGCCGCAGCCGTAGGCAGGATAGCCAAGGGTTGCCAGGGAGTCCAGGAAGCAGGCCGCAAGACGGCCCAGCCCCCCGTTTCCAAGAGCCGGATCAGGTTCCTGGTCCTCAATGACGTTTAAATCAAACCCCAGTTCTTCTAAGACTTCCTTTACCTCCTGCTGAGCCATTAAGCTTATTACGTTGTTGCCAAGAGCCCGGCCCATGAGAAATTCCATTGACAGGTAATACAGAGTCTTTACATCCTGCTTCTCATACTCTTTATGGGTAGCGATCCATTCGTCTATGACTACATCCTTTACCGCATAGGCCACTGCCTGGTACATTTGCTCCGGAGTTGCCTCGTCAACCGTCTTACGGAATACATTTTTCATATTAAACAGAACACTTTTTTTAAAGGTTTCCTTATCAAATCCCATACTCATACTACAAGACCTCCTAACCGTTTACTGGAACTTTTCCACACCCATGGTTACATTTTCGCCGTTTATATTCCATTCTTTCACATAACCGCCCAGGGTTTCCAGGACGATGTTTTCCGCAAGTACCTCACTTTTTACTTCTTCTTCGTGAAGCTTTAATATACCGGCAATTTTTTCATTTCCCTTGCTGTATACCACAATGTGATCCGTTACCTCAAACCCGGCTTCCTTCCGCATGGTCTGGATCTTGCTGATCAGTTCACGCACAAAGCCCTCTGCCAAAAGCCCGGGGGTCAGATTGGTATCTAAAACAACGGTGATGGAATTGTCCCCCTCTGCAACATAGCCATCCGTCTGAGCCGTGTCAATGAGAAGATCTTCCCTGGTGAGCACAACTTCAGTTCCGCCAAATGAAAAGGTAAGAGCACCTGTTTCATTTAAGGTGTCCATGGCCTCATTGCCGTTGATCTCTGAAAGAGCCTTTTTAATATCTCCCAGCTGCTTTCCGTATTTCGGGCCAACGGTTTTTAACTGAGGCTTAAAGCTGTAGGATGTGAAATCTCTTACATCATCAGTAAATACCACCTGTTTTACGTTTAACTCCTCTTCAATGATCTCCTGGTAAAAGACCGGGAGAACGTGAGGCGCTTTTACGAACATCTGACCGATTGGCTGGCGGTTTTTTAAATTAGCCGTATTTCTGGCAGCCCGGCCCATGACTACGATTTTTAATACTTCATCCATATCGATTTCCAGCTGCCTGTCAATATAGGCTTTGTTTGACTCC
>JAEWRS010000464.1 GCA_023398855.1 Bacillota bacterium | reverse complement strand
CTGCTGCAGACCATACATGACCTTGCTGTTTTCCCCTATAAACACTTCATCTCCAGTCAGATAATCACTTTGAACAGGAAATTTTTTCATTTTTCCGAATTGGTTGATCCAGTTACTGAAAAACATCATAGCCATACGGGAGGTTCCATTTTTCCCAAATTCTCCTTTAGCATTATAGGAATCAAGACAAAAAAGCATAATATGTTTTATAATATCCGGCGGAACCTGCTCCCTGGTAAAGAGGTAACTCATTGCATTCAGTAATGTGGTGGGGCCGCAGTCGTATTCCGTGACCTGATAATTTAAAGGGTTTTTCATATTGGTTTTACTTCCTTAATCTTCAGCGTATTAGAGAATTATTTTAATTAACTAATTTATTAATTAAACCAAGGTTCTTTCTTATTAGGAATATTTGTATCATTTTCATACACTGTTGTCAATACATAGCTTACTTATTATTCTATGCAATCCTGGTGTTTGCATTCATGAGCACTATGTTAAATTCAAAAACCTCCCAGGAATAATCCTGAGAGGTCCTGACTTGCTTTATATTGTAATCAATGATACTTGAAGCTGCTTTATCCCATCAAAAAGCTGCCGTTTTCTTAAATTCCCATCTCTTTCTTAACGAACTGAAAGCATTCCACTGCAAAATCCAGATCAGCCCTGGTATGGGCGGCGGATATCTGTGTACGGATTCTTGCCTTTTCTTTAGGGACTACCGGATAACAGAAGCCGATAACATATACACCGCGTTCCAGCATCCTTGCTGCAAATTCCACAGCTGTTTTTGCATCATACAGCATGATCGCCACAATCGGATGATCACTATCTATAATATCAAAGCCCACCTCTTTTATCTTCTCCCTGAAATAGCGGGTATTTTCATGAACCCTGTCTCTGTACTCTGTGCTCCGTTCCAGAATTTCCAAAGTCTTAATGGCACCGCCGGCGATGGAAGGGGCTACTGTATTGGAAAACAGATACGGTCTGCTTTTTTGACGGAGCAGATCCACGATTTCCTGCCTAGCGCTGGTATATCCGCCACTGGCTCCGCCCAGAGCCTTACCCAGTGTGCCGGTGATAATATCCACCCTGCCCATGACACCGCAGTGCTCGGGTGTGCCTTTGCCAAACCTTCCCATAAATCCTACTGCGTGGCTGTCATCCACCATCACCAGCGCGTCGTACTTGTCAGCCAGATCACAGATTGCCTTTAAGTCCGCCACAATGCCATCCATGGAAAAAACACCGTCAGTGGCAATGAGACGTATCCTGGCATCCTGGGAATCCTTTAAGCACTGCTCTAACTCTTCCATATTATTGTTGGCATAACGAAAACGTTTTGCCCTGCACAAACGCACGCCATCAATGATGCTGGCATGATTTAACGCATCGCTGATTACCGCATCTTCCTCTGTCAGAAGCGTTTCAAACAGGCCTCCATTGGCGTCAAAACAGGAGGAATATAAAATCGTATCATCCATTCCTAGGAATGAGGAGATCCTGGATTCCAGTTCCTTGTGTATCCCCTGGGTTCCGCAGATGAAACGTACAGAGGACAAGCCGTATCCCCACGTATCATAAGAGGCTTTGGCTGCCTCTATAATCTCCTTGTTGTCAGATAGCCCAAGATAATTATTGGCACACATATTAATGACATTTTCAGCCTTGGTCGTATTAATTCTGCTCCTTTGAGGAGTTGTGATAATACGCTCTTCCTTAAATGTCCCGTCTCCTTTTGTCAGCTCCACTGTTTCCCTAAAATAATTTAATGCCTTCTTCATAATATTACCCTCACTCCTATGGTTTATTTACGGGTCCAGCCATATCACTTGCCCTTAGTAATTTGTGTTTTGGTTCCCGGTTAAATCTCCGTCCAATCCAGAACAACCTTTCCGCATTGCCCACTGTTCATGACATCAAAGCCTTTCTGAAACTCCCGGAAACCGAATTTATGGGTAATAATCTTCACAATTTCAAGGCCACTGTTTAGCATGGCCATCATCTTATACCAGGTCTCAAACATTTCTCTTCCATAAATTCCCTTTAACTGCAGGCAGTTGACAACAATCTTATTCCATGGGACAACGGTATTATTTGCCTGAAGTCCAAGCACAGCAATCTTACCTCCATTATACATATGGTCAATCATCGAGATAAAGGCCTGGCCGTTGCCTGACATTTCAAGCCCCACATCAAAGCCCTCTTCAATATGAAGCTCTCTCATTTTATCATCTAAGCTTTCTCTGGCAACATTCACCGTATGGACTTTGCAGATATCCCGGGCCAGATTCAGTCTATAATCATTAACATCCGTGATTACCACATGCTTTGCTCCTACGTGACGGCAGATGGCTGCAGCCATGATACCGATGGGCCCTGCTCCTGTAATCAGCACATCTTCCCCCACCATATTAAAGGACAAGGCAGTATGTACCGCATTGCCCAGGGGATCAAAGGAGGAACATAATTCCTCGGGGATACCCGGTTCACAGATAATGACATTAGTCTGCGGAATTACCAGATACTGTGCAAATGCTCCGTCACGGTTTACCCCTACACCCATAGTATTTTTACAGAGATGGCGTTTTCCCGCTTTACAGTTGCGGCAGTGACCGCATACAATATGGCCCTCTCCCGAAACAATGTCACCAATTTTAAATCCTCTGACATGACTTCCCATCTCCACTATCTCACCTACAAATTCGTGTCCAATGGTCATGGGAGGTTTTATTGTTTCCTGGGACCACTTATCCCAGTTATAGATATGTAAATCCGTACCGCAAATAGATGTGTAGTGAATTTTAATCTTTACATCATTCTCCCCTGTCATGGGAACGGGGACCTCTCTTAGGGCCAGACCACTCGCCGCCTGTTCTTTAACAATTGCATACATCATACCATCTTTCATTACAACCTCCACCTTTCTCCCTGCTTTATTTGTCTTTGTGAGACGAAAAATGTCTTTTGTACAAAGACATTTATTCATTTTATGTCTCTTCCCCAAAGACATAATAACATGAATTCCCATGGATTGCAATCTTTTTTCTAAGGATTTCCAAAAGGAAATTTAACTAAAAAAAGACGGCTTCCAAAATAGAAACCATCTCATTAAATATCATGTTTATACTCACTTTGATACAAGAAAGAATCCTGCTTGCGGGACTCTCCGCCTGCGGCGGGTCGCCTCGGCGGCATCCAACCCTACCGCCGCAGTGCAATCCTCCCGGAGGGTTTTTATCGTATAGGAAGAACTTTTCTATACGATGAAAAAGGACACCTTCCAGCGAATTGCTTCACTGAAAAGTGTCCTGTAATTATTACTGATATTTTCGTTGCACACCTGTTGCAAACGAAATAATTCCAATGTGTCCGACCACATTCCGCAACCCTTGTAAAATCGGGCTTCTCTGGATAAATGCGCTGAACGCTTCTTATCTCTTTGAGAACTGTGGAGCACGACGAGCTGACTTTAAGCCGTATTTCTTTCTTTCTTTCATTCTTGGATCTCTTGTTAAGAAACCTGCTTTCTTAAGAACTGGACGATAGTCTGCGTCTGCCTGAAGCAAGGCTCTTGAGATGCCGTGTCTGATCGCACCAGCCTGTCCGGTGAATCCGCCTCCATGAACGTTTACAAGAATGTCAAACTTATCAGCTGTTTCTGTAGCAACCAACGGCTGACGTACAACAAGCTTTAATGTTTCAAGACCCAAATACTGGTCAATGTCTCTCTTATTAATGGTGATCTTACCAGTGCCTGGTACTAAATATACTCTAGCGATAGATTTTTTTCTTCTACCTGTTCCGTAAAATTTTGCATTTGCCATGATAACTTCCTCCTTTCAGCGCCTCTGATTAAAATTTGAACTCTAAAACTTCTGGTTTCTGAGCAGCATTGTTATGTTCTGCACCTGCGTATACGTGAAGTTTTGTTATCATGCTTCTACCTAAAGGTCCCTTTGGAAGCATACCCTTAACAGCCAGTTCAATGACTTTTTCCGGCTTCTTAGCCATCATTTCTCTTAAAGTTGTTTCTTTCATACCACCTACATAGTCAGAGTGGTTATAGTAAATCTTCTGATCTAACTTCTTACCGGTTACGGTAATCTTATTTGCGTTTACAACGATCACATAATCGCCGCAATCCATATGCGGTGTGTAGATCGGTTTGTTCTTACCTCTTAATACCTTAGCTACTTCTGAAGCCAAACGTCCTAATGTATATCCTGTAGCATCAACTACGTACCATTTTCTTTCAATTGTTGCTGGACTAGCCATAAAAGTCTTCATTGGACAACCTCCTGTAAATTATGGTT
>JAEWRS010000333.1 GCA_023398855.1 Bacillota bacterium | reverse complement strand
AAATTCAATAAAATATTTTCCATATTGCTGATTGTCTCTTTGAAATATGGGTGATAGAATAAACACAAGTGAAGCAGTTGGAGGGATCGATTTGAAAAAGAGAGAAGAAATACCAGTTTGCGATACCTGGAATCTGGCGGATATACTGCCGTCTGAGAGGGCTTGGGAGGATCTGTTCCGTGAGACAGAAAGCTCGCTGTCAGGTTATAAGCGTTACGAGGGACATCTGGCTGAATCAGGCGAGATGCTTTTTTCCTGTCTGAAATTTGATGAGGAGATGTCTTTGAACATTGAAACTTTGTTTGTTTATGGGAAACAGAAATCTGATGAAGATACGGGCAGTGCCCGGTATCAGGAGTTATCATCCCGGGCAAGATCACTTTCCTATCAGGCGGCTGATCTATCATCATTTTTGGTACCGGAAATCCTAAGCCTGCCGGAGGAGACTCTTAATACATTCCGTAAGGACACTCCGCAACTAAAGCGTTACGACAGGACTCTTGAAATCATTATAAAGAAGAAAGCACATACACTGTCAGCACCAATGGAAGCTTTGCTGGCGAAATCAATGGAAGCGACTTCCGGTCCGTCGGAGATCTTTCATATGTTTAACAACGCTGATGTAAAATTCCCTGAAATCATGGATGAAAAGAATCAGCCGGTTAAAATTACCCATGGAAATTATATTGCCCTCATGGAAAAGCAGGACAGAAGGGTGAGAAAGTCAGCGTTTGAAGCCCTGTACAGCGTTTATGGACAGTTTGTCAATACCCTGGCAGGTACGTTTTCGTCCAATGTGAAGCAGGCTGCTTTTTACGCCAAAGCAAGGAATTATCCATCTGCAATGGCCCATTCCCTTGGAGAGAATGAGATTCCGGAAGAGGTGTATGACAATCTTTTAAAGGCAGTCCATGAATGCCTTCCCAGCCTCCATGAGTATATAACCATCAGAAAAAAAGCTCTGAAGGTGGAAGAACTTCATATGTATGACCTTTATGTGCCTATGGTTTCAAGGGAGGAACACAAAATCACCTTTGAGGAAGCCAAGGAGATGGTGCTGGAAGGCCTTAAGCCTCTTGGGGAAGAATATTTATCACTTTTAAAAGAGGGCTTTGATAACCGGTGGATCGATGTTTATGAGAATGAAGGAAAGCGGAGCGGGGCTTATTCCTGGGGAGTTTACGGGATTCATCCCTATGTACTGTTAAATTTTAACGGGACGCTTGACAGTGTCTTCACTCTGGCTCATGAGATGGGGCATGCTCTTCACAGCTGGTTCTCTGATAAGAATCAAACCTATGTAGATGCAGGATACAAAATCTTTGTGGCGGAGGTGGCTTCTACCTGTAATGAGGCGCTGCTCATCCGGCACTTATTGAATAAAACAGAAGATCAGAAGGAACGGGCTTACCTTATTAATCATTTTATGGACAGTTTCCGGGGAACTCTTTACAGGCAGGCCATGTTTGCCGAATTTGAAGCAGAGACCCATGGTCGTGCAGGGGAAGGGGAAGTACTCACCGGAGAAATCCTCTGCAGCATATACCACAGGCTGAATGAGGATTATTTTGGACCTGATATGGTGGTTGATAAGGAAATCAGTTATGAATGGTCCAGAATTCCACATTTTTATACACCCTTTTATGTTTATCAATATGCAACTGGGTTTTCGGCAGCCATTGCCATCAGCAGCAAGATCCTTGCTGGGGATAAAGATGTGGTCAAGGGTTATTTTGAATTTTTAAGCGGTGGAAATTCCATGACGCCAATAGAACTTTTAAAGCTTTGCGGCGTTGACATGGGGACTGCGCAGCCCGTGAAGGATGCGTTATTGGTATTTGCCGGTCTTTTGGAGGAAATGAGCCGGCTTATTTAAGCTGATTGCTGGTTAGAGGAGAGGGGAGCAGGTATGAATCTGTATCAGATGATATTTAAAAGAAGATCCATCAGGAAATTTAAGAAGGAGCCGGTTCCGGAACAATTGTTAAAAGACATCCTTTATTTCGGAGATAATGTTCCAAGGCTGAACGGGGATATTCAGATCAAAATGGAGATAAATGAAAACCAGGATTACCATCTGCCTGTTAAGGGACTGTGGAAAGTGGAGGCACCTTATTATCTGGTATTTTACTCCGAGGAAAAGGAAGGGTATCTGGCAAACGCGGGATTTTTGTTGGAGCATGTGCTTTTGTATATGACAGGTAAAGGGATTGGAACCTGTTATCTGGGAAGTACCAAGGTCGCGGAGCCTGCCCCGTCAGAAATGAGGCAGGTAATAGTAGTGGCCTTTGGCTATCCCAAAACCCTGCTTTACCGTGACCCTGCAACGGCTAAGCGGCTTCCTTTAAAAGAATTGTGCGTGTTTAAGGAAGAAGCAGGAGACTCTATGAAGAATATATTGAAGGCTGTCCGTCTTGCACCGTCGGCAATCAATACCCAGCCCTGGCGTTTTATTGTATATCATGACAGGATCTATATATTTTCCTGCAGGGAATTCTTACCCTCACCTTCTCTTGTTTCCATGCGGGAGATTGGCACAGGAATCATGCTATCCCATCTGACTATCGCAGCAGAGGAAATGTGGATGAATGTGAAGCTGGAAGTGGAGAAAGCCATGGAAAAGAAATCATACAAAAGCGGAGCATATGTGACAACGGCATTTTTAAAAGAATACAAATGCTGATCAGCTTCTTTTACTGATACAGACAAAAAGGGAAGACCCTCTATTTGGGGCCTTCCCTTTTTGTCTGTTCCGGATTGTTTATTCAATGGCAATATAGCGGTTTTCTTCGATCTGCTTTGGAGCTTCTTTTGGAAATACCAGCTTTAAGATTCCGTTTTCAAAGGCAGCCTTTACATCTTCCTGCTTCAGGCCGGACCCTACGTAAAAGCTTCTTTTTACTGTACCGCTGTAACGTTCCCTGCGGATATAATTTTTCTGATCCTTTACTTCATTTTCTGAAACAGTTTCCCCGTAAATGGTCAGATATCCATCTTTCAATTCGGCCCGAACCTCTTCTTTTTTATAACCCGGAAGTTCAATGTCAATGATATAGTTGGTTCCGTCGTCTTCAATGTCAGTCTTCATTAAGGACTGTCTGTTTTGATAGGTATCGGTAAAAAACGGATCATTGAAAAATTCATCAAATAAGTTGTTTCTTCTGGCTAATAACATAAAGAGTTCCTCCTTTTTAAAAATATATATGCCATTGGCTTTCCAATGGATTTCTATTTGTTATACATGTAATATAACACACGTTGTTAGCACTGTCAATAGGTG
>JAEWRS010000317.1 GCA_023398855.1 Bacillota bacterium | reverse complement strand
CGGGGCTGTCACATCCTCCCCACAGGTTCTTCCAAAGGCAGATAAAATGTCCAGCTTTTCTGTTTTCATTTCTATTTTTGCGCTGTTCACCAGCAGTTCAACGGCTTCTTCTAATTCAATCAATCAGGCTCCTCCTTTCTCTTGCCACATGTTGCAGAAAAATTTATTTTACAGCACCACTCTCTTTCATGCTAAGATTAAGCGCGTTTTACTGATACCGCGCACACCTTGTATTCTGGAATCCGGGCGATATCATCAATCACAAAGTTGGTGATTCTGTTTACATTTCCGTCTGCAAAATGAAAGGTCATGAATACTTCGGAAGGCATCATCTTATCTCCTACCACTGCCCTGGTTTCAATTTCACCCCTCCGCGAGGATACCTTGACCTTGTCTCCGTCCTTGATTCCCAGCCTGGCTGCATCTCCCTGATTGATTTCAATATAAGAATCTCCGCAGATTTCATTTAACCCTTCCGTCCGTCCTGTCATGGCTCTGGTGTTGTAATGGTAGAGCATACGTCCTGTTACCATCAAAAAGGGATAGTCTTTGTCAGGAAGCTCCCTGGAAGGCCGGTACTTTGCCGGATAAAAATATCCAAGTCCACGTGAAAACTTTCCCACGTGCATCATATAGGTACCTTTGCTCTCCTTATCAGGGCAGGGCCATTGAAGCGTTTCCCCGCAGTCTAGCCGCTCAAAGCTGATGCCTCCAAAGGCCGGCGTTACGCTGGCGATTTCATCCATGATCTCAGACGCTGTTTTTCTCTCGCAGAGATAGCCCATGCGGTTCATAACATCATAAAAGACATCCGTATCCAAACGCATTTCTCCTTCCAAAGCCACCGCCTTGCGCACCCTTTGAACCCGCCGTTCTGTATTACTGAAGGTGCCCTCCTTTTCCCCATAACTGGTTCCGGGCAGAATCACATCAGCATACTGAGCCGTTTCCGTCATAAACAGTTCCTGAACCACGAGAAACTCCAGGCTTTCCAGGGATTTGGCTACATGGCCTGTATCCGGGTCCGTGACCATGGGATCTTCTCCGAAAATGTAGAGCCCTTTCATCGTTCCTTCTATGGCTCCCGGCAGCACCTGGGTGGACATGAGTCCTATTGTTTCACTTAAGGGAACCCCCCATGCCTTTTCAAACTTTTGCCTGATCTCCTTGTTAGCCACCTTTTGGTAACCAGGGAAATCATAAGGCATGCAGCCCATGTCACAAGCGCCCTGTACGTTGTTTTGCCCACGGAGGGGATTGATGCCACAGCCTGATTTTCCTATTTTCCCAACCACCATGGCCAGATTGGAGAGGCTCATAACGCCCTCCGTTCCTGTGGAATGCTCCGTAACTCCCAGACAGTAAATAATTGGAGCCTTTTCAGCCTTTGCGTACATTCTGGCTGCTTTGCGGATATCCTCCGCATCAATATGGCAAATCCCGGCAACCTTTTCCGGAGTATAATCCTTCACGATTTCAGCCAGCTCTTCAAAGCCTTCGGTCCGCTCCCTTATAAAGTCCATGTCAGCAAGTCCTTCCTTGACGATGACATGGATCATTGCGTTAGCAAACGCAATATTTGTTCCGGCTTTGATGGGCATATGAATGATCGCATCCTTAACCAGATCAATCTTTCTCGGGTCAACTACAATGATCTGCGTCCCCCGCCGGATTGCCTGCCTTATCTGGGCGCCCACAACCGGGTGGGCTTCGGTGGGGTTAGAGCCTATGAGTAAAATCAGATCAACATCTTCTGTAATGTCCTGAATAGGATTTGTCATGGCTCCGGAGCCCAGGGTCATGGCAAGGCCATGGACAGAAGCGGAATGACAGACTCTGGCGCAGTTATCCACATTATTGGTTCCAAAGGCCGCCCGCATCATTTTCTGGAATACGTAATTATCTTCATTGGGCGCCCGGGAGCAGGAAAAACCGGCATTGGCATCTGCTCCGTATTTGTTTTTGATTTCCATAAAACGGCGGGCAATCAAGTCCAGAGCTTCGTCCCAGCTGGCCTGTTCAAATTTCCCTTCCCGTTTAATCAGAGGATGAGTGAGACGGTCTTTGGAATGAATGAACTTATAGGAGCCGAATTTGCCTTTCACACAGAGAAGACCTCTGTTTGACGGTCCGTCAGCCGGATCAGCTCCCACAATCCTGTTGTTTTTCACAAGTAAATCCATTTGGCAGCCTGTGGCGCAATGAGGACAGGTGGTCCGCACCTTTTTAACCTCCCATGCCCTGTAATGCCTTTGCTGGTCCTTGGAGGAGAGCGCTCCTGTGGGACAGTTTGACACGCAGTTTCCGCAGGATTCACAAATGGACTCTCTCCAGGGAAGCTGATAGCTGGGGCTCATGCGGGCATCAAAGCCCCTGTTGGAAACACTGATGACATCCCGCCCCTGAAGCTGCTGGCATACTCTGGTACAACGCCTGCACATGATACATTTTTCCGGATGAAAGGAAAAGAACGGATTGCTGGTGTCTGATTCATTCATCCCTACCCTTTTTCCAAAGGTGAAGCTGGTTTTTTCCACACCGTATTCCAGGCAGTAATCCTGCAGCCTGCAATCCCCGTTGGCAGCGCAGTTAAAGCAGCTGAGCACATGGTTGCTCAAAAGAAGATCCAGGATAAAACGCCGGGACTCCACCACCCTCTCAGATCTGGTAGACACCTTCATTCCCGAAGCACAATATTCGGAACAGGAAGGGACCAGCCCTCCTTTTCTTCCGCCTTTGATTTCCACCACACACATCCGGCAGGAGCCATCCGGGGCCAGATCTTTCATATGGCAAAGGGTGGGAATCTCAATGTCCAGTGTTTGACAGGCCTCCAAAACGGTGGTTCCTTTTGGAACAGCTACGGCATATCCATCGATTTCCAGCTCAACCATTGAATTATTTTTCTCTGTTTCTGACACAGTATTTTCCTCCTTCTCCATTAACTGATACAGGCCTCAAACTCATCTCTGTAGCCGGCCAGGGCAGAATTCACTGAAACTGATACCGATTGGCCAAGTCCGCAGGCAGACAAATCAGTGATATGTTCCAGCATTTTTTCAAGCCTTTCAAGATCCCCTGGTTTGCCCTTGCGGTGCTGCAAATTCCGGAGCAATTCCAAAAGACGGGTGGTCCCCAGTCTGCAGGGAGTGCATTTGCCGCAGGACTCATGGACAAAGAATTCCATGACGCTTGTGATATAGTCCACAACGCTTACGCTGTCATCCATTACCACAATGGCGCCTGAGCCCACTGCCAGCTTGTTAAACCAGAAATCACCGTAATCATACAGGCGGCCCTTGATCTGTCCGCTGGTTCCGATGGGACCGGACTGCCCGCCGAAATGACAGAATTTAACAGGCCTTCCTGTGGATGTGCCGCCTCCGTATTCTTCGCTGTAGAGGATCTCTTCCAATGGAGTGCCAAGCTGCACCTCGTAAATACCCCGGTTTTTAATATGCCCGGATAAACAGATGAGCTTGGTGCCGCCTCCATCCTTTGTTCCAAGCTGAAAAAATGCTTCTCCCCCCATATGAATCACAGCAGGAACGCAGGCAAAGGATTCCACATTATTGACCAGCGTGGGCTTTAAATAAAGTCCCATGTCAGCCAGATGGGGCGGCTTCACCCTTGGCCGTCCGGTTTTGCCTTCAATGGAGTTTAAGAGTGCCGAATTTTCTCCGCAGACATAAGCGCCTCCTCCTGAAACAATGTGGAGATGAAAGTCAAACCCGTCAATTCCCATAATATTATTACCCAGATAGCCGGAAGCCAGTGCATTGCTTACTGCCTGATGGAATACCGCCTGGATATGGCGGTATTCTCCTCTGATATAAATATAACCGTCATTGGAACCGAACACATATCCTGCGATCAGCATGCCCTCCACAACGCTGAGAGGATCCTTTTCCAGCAAAAGCTTATCCTTAAAGGTACCGGGTTCCCCTTCATCCGCGTTGCAGACGACGTATTTAGGCGTATCGGTGCTGCCGTATAAATGGCGCCATTTCCGGCCTAACGGATAGGCAGCTCCGCCTCTTCCCCGAAGCAGGGCGGCATCCAGTTCACTTAAAATATCCTCTCTGTCCATTGTTACGGCTTTTTGCAGCGCAGCAAAACCGCCGTATGTTATATATTCTTTAACAGAAGTGGGATCAGTCATTTTCCCCACCCGTTTTAAAAGGACTGGTTCTTTTATTGCCATGTTCTTTCCCCCTTTCAGCTTATACAGCTATTATTCCTCTGCGCAGATCATCGATGAGAGAAGATATTTTCTCATCGCTGAGATTGCCGAATACCGTATCCCTAATCTTAATGACCGGACCAATGTCGCAGGCGCCCACACACGGAATATAATGGAAGGCAAAAAGACCGTCATCCGTGGTCTTTCCCATGGGTATGCCTAGCTTTTTCTCCAGTGATAAACTCACCTCTTCTGCACGGGAAAAATGGCAGGGAGAGCTGTTGCAGATTTTAAGGACATATTTGGCCTGAGGCTTATCCTTTAACATGGCATAATAGCTGACAATCTCATATACCCTGGTTTCGGCCATATGCAGCTCTTGTGCTACCATTGCCGCAGTTTCTTTGTCTATGTAGCCTTCTTCCGAAGCAAACTGAAGATCAATTAAAATTTCCAGGATATTTTCCTGCTTTGCCCTGTCCTGCCGGATGATTCTCAGCTTTTCTTCTCTTTCCCTTGTATCCATTGCATTGACCCTTTCTATCTTTTATTTTTTACTTCTCATTCTTTTTTGGCGTCTTCTTTCTGCCCGTACATCCAAAAGCATGGCAGGGCAAAAACCAGAGCCACCATAGGCGGATCACTGATCTTTAAATTGGCAACAGCCATGGTCATCATATTCCCGGTGGCCAATTCTCCTCCAACCAGCACAATTCCCATAAGCCCGATGGGGAAAAGGCACCCACCCAGGAATGTTGCAAAGCTACCCCAATGAACAGGCATGGTTCCCTGAACACGTATACATGCTAAGAAGCCTTGTGCAATAAAGGAACCGCCAATGACAGAAAGTAAAAATAACCTTGGAAAAGGTAATTTCTTTTTCATTTGCGCTTTATCTCCTGACATGTTTAAGACCTCTGCCGGACAATAGAAATCCATTTCCTCCTCCTTATGCAACATCATTTACTTTTAGCTGTTTTCTGTTTCCACTCATTTACATCTTCCAGTGTGTTCAAATTGAATATGGTTTTTATTTCAGTATCCCCCAAGGGATACTGTTTCACATGTAATTCAAGAAAAGCGCTGCGGGGCTTAAGTTCTCCTTTTTCCATCTGCTTTTTAAATACCGGAAGACAGGACTTATGGTAAAAAGCAAACAAAGGCTCTAACTTCCCGTGGTGGCTGCATACTAAAACCTGTTCCTGATCTAGCTTCCGGTGCATCCGTTTGATGAGACCAATATCCGGTAAAGGCATATCACAGGCCATTAAAAAAACGTATTCTGTTTGAACCTGTTCCAATGCAGTGCTTATCCCGCCCAGCGGCCCAAGATCCACATACCTGTCTTCTAAAATAGATAAACCGGTGAAAACTGTCTGGCCTTCAAATTTAGCTTTTGTATTGCTGACCAGAACCACCTGCTCAAACAGGCTTTGCATCTCTTTGGCAGTCTGAAGCAGCAGGTACTGTTCACCAGACTTCAGGAATGCTTTGTCAAATCCCATTCTCCTGCTTTTGCCTCCACATAAAATAGCGGCTGCCGCATTTTCAATTTTTTTACTATCATCTTTGAAAGAAATCACCCCCCTTTAATAATCACTCGAAAACCAGAATCTAATTTTTTTTTTGACTATTACCTTTCTGAATGTTTTTCTAATAGTAACATCCAGATAATTATCTGTCAATATATACAAATGAGTATAACGGTTTTATATATATTTGATCACAATACACAATATTGTGATTTTTTATCTTTTTTTGTTATATTTTTCTCAATATTTTTCTACCATTATCTAATTCTTTTTTAGATAACCCAAGTAATTGTTTCACTAAAATTAAAGATACTGGCTTTTCCATATTTCTGTAATAGAAAAAAAGCAGGGTACTGCCAATGCCTTTCTTCTGAAGCAAAGACACCCTTAACCTCCACTCTTTTCTTGTTAATTTTATCACGCAATTTTTAAGACTCTCAGCATGTTTCACGCATTGAAACTATGTTTGAAACATGTTATAATCAAAAAAATTTATACATAACCGCCTGTTCTGCCAGCCATGTGCAGCCGTTTAAAGAGATGGGAGACTATATGAGTACAGAAAAGGAAACAGTTTTGCAGGTCAGACAAATGATTCTGATTGGAGCGACAGGAAGAAACAGCGGAAAAACTACCCTGGCCCTTAAAATCCTCCATGCCTTTCAGGATAAAATGCCTGTTGCTGCATTCAAGCTGATTACGATCAGGGAGCATGGAGACGCTTGCCCCAGAGGAGGCCATGGGTGCGGAATCTGTAAAGGGCTGAATAGCCGTTTTGACATTACACAGGAAAACGGCACCGGAACAAAAGATACGATGCTGCTTAAAAAGGCCGGAGCAAAACAGGTCTACCTGATTCGCGCCTATCAAGAAAATATTAGAGAAGCATTAGAGGAAGCACTGAAACTGATCCCTGATGGCACCCTCGTTCTATGTGAATCCAACAGTGTCCGTCTGGTGGCTGAGCCGGCTCTCTTTATTATGATAAAGAGCACCACTTCTTCCGTTATAAAACCAACGGCAGAGGCTGTGATGGAATATGCTGACGTGATCCTTCCCCAAAAGGAAGCGGCTTTTTCCAGCTTTGTCCATGGAGAATTGTATCAAAAATTAAAACAATGCTTTTCTTAATCAATCCCGTGTGTTGGGGACAAATTTGGGACAGACTGCCTGAAACTAAAAAAAGGTCCCAGCACAGCTGGGACCTCATCTTTATTCCTGGAAAACAGCAATCTGTTTTCCCTCGTACCCTTATTGCAATTCCCCCATGGTTTCCGGCACAATTTCCCGGCTGGTTTCCAAACGTGAATCAGTCGTTTTGCTTCCTTCCCAGTACCGGTATCCAAACATGCCTCCTGCAGTCAGTCCTGCAATCAGAAACAGGGCCAGGATAAACCACAAAACCCCAATCAGGATCTCACGTCTGCGGTTTTTTCTGCGCCTGCGGCTGCGTCCTCTTGTTCTATCATATTCTTCCGGCTTCATCTGTAGCTTTCCCCATCCTTCCACTTTGGTCAATCAGAAAAGTACTTTTTATAGATTTCAAAAAAGTCCGTGGTCGTGGTCTTGTCTTCCTTGGAAAATTTTACATTCTTCCATATCTCATTGCTGAAGGTAACTGGATTTTCATTTTTAAACTGAGAATAGATCTGATCAAACACTTCCCTCTTGCGTTTCCGGTACAATCCTGATTTTCTCTCCTGGGTGGCAGCTTCATCATAATCATTTACACACCGGATAATATAATATTTTCCCTTATCCTCCACCACCTGGCTGATTTGACCTGCTGACAGAGAAAATGCAGCATCCTCATAAGGACCAGGATTTTCCCCTCTTCCCACTTTTCGTTCTATGACTCCACTCTCTGAAAATTCTCTGGCAAGTGCAGAAAAGTCAGTTCCCTCAGCCTGTGCCTTTAACAGTATCTTACCAGCCTCAGCTCCATTGGACATAACAATCTGTTCTACAAGGATCACCTTGGCTTCGCTGTCACTGATTTCTAAATTCATATCCTTTGTCAGTTCATCAACCACCTTATTGGATAAATAGTATTCCTCATACATGGTCCTCACATCGTCTTCCGTGGCTCCCATATAAGAAATATCATCTGCTGTCAGGGAATTGTAATACTCCTCCGATGCCTTACGCACCTCTTCCTTTTCCGCATTGGTTAATGTGACCCCCTTATTCCGGGCCAGCAGATTCATCATTTTCATTTCCTGAAGAAATTCCTTTACCTGATCCACCAGATAGGTTTCAAAAGTCTGACCGTCGGGTAAATCCACTCCCCAGATCTGGCTGGTGTAAATCTGCTGATACTGGTTCCTTTCTGTGGCCAGAACCACCATGGACTGCGCAAGGGTGTATGCTTTCGTGGTTGACGTTTCAGAAACAAGGGGGATATCAGCCTTGCATCCGGTCAGCAGGGCAATTGCCCCAGCTGCAGCCAGAAGAACTCTTCCCATACTCTTAAGTTGACCTTTCATGAGCATCCCTCTCTTTACACTGCCTATACCAGCAGCTTCAGTATTTTCAATACTCCGTCATTTACATTGGTATCCGCCTGAAACCTGGCCACGTCCTTTACTTCTTCCCTGGCATTGCCTACGGCAAAGCTGTAGTACGCCTGCTTTAGCATCTCCACATCATTTAACTGATCACCAAAGGCCATCGTCTCCTCAGGCTTGATCCCCAGGCTTTCCTGCAGAAGTCTCACCGCCTGTCCTTTATTAATTCCAGGCCTCATGCAATCCATCCACATGTCTCCGGCTATTGTAATTTTAAGGCGGTCCGCATACTTTTCCCTGAGGATTCTGGTATGAGCCTCCACATCTGTTTTACGGTATACCGAAACTTTAATAAATTCGGAATCCACCTTGGTCAAATCCTCCACCTGCCTCACATGAAACCGGTAGCCGTTAACAATCCAGTCCAAAAATTCCTCATTTTTTGACTCTGTATAAATCATATCCGGTCCGCAGATCATCACATCAAGCCCATCCATATTCCTTACGTCTTCCACCACATCCATGATCGTCTTGCGCTCAATGGTGTTGATGAACAGGCTTCTTCCATGGCAGCCCACATAAGCACCGTTATCTGACAGATAGAACACCTTTTCTTTGATAGGGGCAAATATGGATTCAATACTAAGCCACTGACGTCCGCTGGCTGCAGCAAATAGTATTCCTTTTTCCCGCAGCTTTAAAATCACATCATAAAGCTCCGGATTCAGCTCGTGGCTTCCATCCGTCACCAAAGTCCCGTCAATATCCGATGCTATCAGTTTAATCATTCCTCATCCTCCTGTTCAAACATCTCCTTCATCTCCTGGTACATACGTCCTACAGGCAATCCTACTACATTATTATAATCCCCGTCAATCCCTTTGATAAAAGCTGCAAATTTACCTTGTATTCCATAGGCTCCGGCTTTATCCATGGGTTCCGTACTGTCTGTATAAGCTTTGATCTCTTCCTCTGACATGGGATACAGATGTACATTTGTTTTTTCCACAAATGTCTTTACTCTAAAGCCCTTTTGTCCACAATACACCAGGGTAACACCCGTGTACACCTGATGCGTCTTCCCCTCTATCATGGATATCATCCGGTAAGCCTCCTGGTGGGTAGCCGGCTTTCCCAGAATTTCACCGCCTGCAGCAACCACAGTATCCGCACCAATGACACAGCTGCCCACCGGCTGCCGGGCAGCAACATCCTCTGCCTTTTGGCGGGACAACTCCATGACTGCTTCCTCAGGTACTGCTGTTGTAATCATCTCTTCAATGGTGCTGGGAACGATCTTAGGAGCTAACCCAATCTGAGCCAGAAGCTCTTTCCTTCTTGGTGAGGCCGAAGCCAGCACCAGCTTTTTTATCCTGATCATCTAATACCTCCAAGTATCTTCTGCATTACCGGTAAAAACAGCAAATAAGCGGGACCCATATCGAATCCCGCCAATCATCAATATACTTTCAAGCGTCCGAGCATGGACGATTCATCATCATCACAATCTGCCCGAAGCTGCATTCTCATGGTGTATATAAAATCAGCCATATAAAAAATAATAAGGCTCATTGCCAATAAGCGTTCAAAATCTTCCGGAACCATTCCTGCCATCTGAGTTACGAATCCATTGAGAAAACGGAAATAAAAAATTCCCAGAAATCCCCATGCAATGCTGCTTTCCAAACAAATGATTCCTTTGTAATTAAACAGCTTCTGGCTGTAATCCCACCAAAATGAACCGAATAGTTTTATCATCATATGTGCCGTTACCAGCTCCATAGCAGTAGCCATTGCCATTGCAGCGAAATACAGATGAACAGGATTGTCTGCAAGAGGCTTTAGCAGGATCATGGCCCCCACGGAGCCAAATCCATAAATAATACAAAACGGTCCATGTCCGAATCCACGATTCAGAACAGGCCTCTTATTTTCATAACTGAGTACAGCGCATTCCAGCAGATACCCCAAAAGGCTGAATAGGAAAAAACAGTTTATCCTATGATAAATTGACATATCCATTTAACCTCCAATTTTAACAATTTTTTAACTTGTTAAAGTATAATATGGATATCTTAAGAAATCAAGGACTATTTTCTTACGATTCCCAGAAAACTTTCTTCTTTTTTCCCTTGTAAACAACGACTCTGGCACAAATGATCCTGGTTCCGCTGGTTGCCTGAGTGTCAAAAAGCCGGATGCTTTTTGCTGTCCTATTTAATAATATTGCGAAATAAAAAGTGCCAGTAGAATTCCCAAAATCGCTCCCGCCACCACCTGGAGAGGGGTATGTCCCACATATTCCTTGAGTCTTTCCTGTAATATTTCCCCACTCAGTTCAAATGGATTTTCCAAAAGGATGCTGTTTAACAGTTTTGCCTGCTTTCCTGTCTCTCTGCGCACTCCCATGGCATCGTACATGACTATCATGGAAAGGACAAAACATACCGCAAACTCAAAAGAACCGACGCCATAGCGGTAAATGGCGGCGGTCGATAATGCACATACCGTTGAGGAGTGGGAGCTGGGCATTCCCCCAGATCCCACAAGCCTCTCCGGATTAAAGTTCTTGTTAAGGGCCAGATCAATGATCGTCTTTAAAACCTGTGCTACCAGCCAGCCGGTAACTGCAGTGATCAGGACCTGGTTCCCAAGTAAATCATCCCAAAATGTCATGGTTTCCTCCGTCTTATGCAGCGCTTTTCTTTCCAAAACCGTATAAGATCCAACGCTTGATCCTGGCCATCGTCTCTATGAGACCGCAAAATTTATCCGAATAAATGATCACCATTCCTTCCCGGCTTTTGGGGGGAATTGGGGTCAGCGGCCACATATGGCGCAAAATCATATCTTTCTCTTTTTCTGTCAATTCAAAATGTATTACTGCATTGTCTAATGCAGTACGGGGATGAGTAAAACCATGGAAACGCTCCCCGGTTTCCTTTGCGTGAGTATGCCAGTCATACAGAAACAAGTCATGAAGAAGGCCTGCTCTGGCGACCTCAGCATAATCCCAGCCCCGCTTTCTGCAAATGCAGTAGCCCATATAGGAAACTTTAATGCAATGAGCCTTGCAGGTGGTGTCGCCATGCTGCATGTATTCATCCATGGACTGAAACACCGGACTGTCAATAATGTCCTTTACGCAGTCCATATAATCGGGGTCCTCCCGGTAATCTTCCCGTACTACCCAGGAAGAATCTTCTGCCCATCGGATTGCTTCTTCTCTTTCTTCCCGGGTAAAATGCATATTTTCCATCTTAATTTAATCGCTTCTTTCCTGATCAATGAATGGCTTAAAAACCAATCAGCCAATCATAGAGTTCCTGATACTTCATGGCTGAAGTTTTCCATGAGTAATCCTTTGTCATGGCACGGTCAATAATTTTGTTCCATTCTCGTTTTTTATCGTAATATACTATTTTCGCGTACCGAATGATCCCCAGCATCTCATGAGCATTATAATTGGCAAAGGAGAATCCGGTTCCCCGGTTCTCAAACTCATTATAAGGCTCCACAGTATCCTTTAACCCGCCGGTCTCCCTCACAATAGGAACGGTTCCGTATCGAAGAGCCATAAGCTGGCTTAAGCCGCATGGTTCAAACAGAGAGGGCATAAGAAAGGCATCACAGGCTGCATAAATCT